>CAUYTW010000355.1 GCA_963575715.1 Gammaproteobacteria bacterium
CGGAAATCAATTGAATATGTCATGGATTTAATCACTTTATAATGGCTTTGCTATAATTTAAAAAAATTACGCGCGGCAAACGTGCTTGTTTAATTTTCTCCTCACCATTAGCATCCTGGACTCTCCAGGTAACAACATCCAATATTTGTTCATCTACCACGGTTATAAAGGAATCGTCTCCTATTTGTAAATAAGCCACAAGTTCAGCCAGGCCATGATGCAATGGATTTGCTGCGCACAATTCTCCCAAAGTAATTTGTGATTGATGCTGCAAGGCATGGCGAATATGATGTGCGAGTTGTGATTTGTCGATTACTACTTGCGAAAATAACGCCATTGAATCGATTAATTCATCCTCAGTCTGTAAAATCGTTGAAGTAATTGACGGTTTGATGGCTGGAGCATAAAGTGGTCGTTCCATCGGTAATTCAATATCGGGGCAAGTATCGGCGATGGTCATAACTTCGCCTGGTGGCCATTGATTGCGCAATGTTAATGCCTTGGCCTCAATACCGTGGAGAATATCCATAATGCGCCGATTTTCAAGCCATGCTTGATCATCCAGAAAACGTCGTAATTGTTGCGAAAGTTGGGCAACGGTACGTTGGGTATGTTCGCCAGCCTCAAGCCAATCATAATGCACGCGATGGATACGGGTATCTGGTTTAAGTTCAGTTACGGATGGCAACGTCAAAACACGTTCTAATAAAAGCGTCAATTCTTCTTGACGACTACTTGACATCAAAAAATCCCAAAAAGCCCGAAAACTACGCCCTTGATCGGAATTATCAATCGCATCGCGTTCGCCCATAATCTGTTCCAACAATTTGCCTTTACCTCCTTCCCACAACGCGATACGCTCTCGAACTCTTCGATCCAAGACTCGAAAATTGTGTTCTACTTCACGAAAATCACTGAGTAGTTCACGGGCAAGCTGCGTAAATTGCTGGAAACGATCTTTTAAAGCAGTATCATCAAGCAAAGTAATATCGCCATTTTGTACCCGGATAATTTCTTTGTCGATTTCATCACGGCGTTTCAGTAATTCAGCAATTCGTGTTTCAGGATCCAGTTGTGTGCCTTGATCAATTTGCTTGAGTAATTCAAACATGGTGAGCAAGCGTGATTCAGTTCCGATAAAATCGCGCTCAGTGAGGGTATCAAGCCAAATAATAGCTTTTTCCGTGGCTGGAGTTAAATCAAAATAGGGTTCGTCCGAACCGTGACGATAGAATTTACGCAACCAGCCCTTGTCATTGGCAGCCCAATCATTCAAGTAATCGTTTGCTTCTTTGGGAAAAGTCACTTGACCCAGGCGTTCGCGCAGTCCAAATAATTCATCTTCCAAGGCTTCGGCCAAGTCTGCCTGGGTCATTACCCGAACGTTGGGCACGATGAAGACGCGATGCAAAAAACTCGCTACCAATGGCGCATGATCGGAGCGTAATAATCGCCACGCTGGATGGTTTTGGCGCAGTAAATCGAGGTTAGCGTAATCTAGGTTCACACAATCACGCATCAAGTGAGATATCGTTTTGGCATCTTGCAACTATTTCCAAGAGCGCCGTCAAGGCTCCTCGATTGTCTGCCACTACCTGGCGGCCACGCGCACCCATCTTATGACGCAGGTCGGGTTCCCGAAGCCAGTCGTACAAGGTGGAGACAAGCTCCGCAGCGTCGTTTACCTGACGCGCAGCATTCGCATCCATCAATAATTGCGTAATCTCCACAAAGTTGAAGCAGTACGGCCCGAAAACCACGGGAATCCCTATGGCTGCTGCTTCCAAGGGGTTATGGCCACCGATTGAAACCAGGCTGCCACCAATGAAGGCGGCGTCGGCAGCGGCATAAAACAAGGGTAGGTGCCCCATAGTGTCACCAAGGTAGACCGCATGGTGAGATGGTACCGGGCGATGCTCACTCCATGCGACTGGGGGAAAACCCGCGTCCTTACATAGATTTGCAACCCGCGCGAACCGCTCTGGATGGCGTGGCACCAGTACTAACAAGGCATCCACGAGGGTTCGACGCAATTCGCTGTGAACAGCCAGGATGATTTCTTCCTCACCCTGATGAGTGCTTGCAGCAATCCATATCGGTCGTTTGGGATTCAAATCATGCCGCAGAGTTAGCGCTTCTTTCCATAGATTCCCTGGCAGGTATAAATCAAACTTGATATTACCAGTGATTTGCACACGTTCAGGTAGCGCCCCAAGTGTAATAAAACGCTCGGCGTCAGCACGAGATTGGGCGGCAATTACGCTTAAATCCCGTAATGTCTCGCGGGTGAAGGCAGCAAAACGGCGGTAGCCACGCATGGATCGTATTGAAAGACGGGCGTTAGCCAAAATTACAGGTATTTTTCGTTGTCGGCAGGCGCGAAGTAAATTGGGCCACAATTCAGTTTCCATGATGATTAATAATTGTGGTCGGACACGATTCAAGAAACGATCAACCGCGCTTGGCAAATCGTAGGGCGCATAACGATGAATTACTGCGTGATCCACTGCAAAGGTGGCGTCAACGTGTTCTGCACCGGTGATAGTAGTAGTCGTCAACAGGATTCGTGCCCACGAATGGTTTTTTCGTAAGGCTTGTACCAGAGGTAAAGCTGCTTGGACTTCGCCCATTGAAACTGCATGGATCCAAATGGTTTGTATTCCAGATTGTAATACAGATCCAAAACCAAAACGTTCTCCAATCCGTCGTCGATAATCCGGTATTCGCAAGCTCCGCAACAATAGGCGCACCATCACTACTGGCACCAGCAGGTAAAGAAGTAATGAATAAATTCGCCGCGTCAGGCTCATTTTCGATATCTGCGACGTAACGATCAATTTTTATTGATTAATCGACGCCATGCTGATCCAGCCATTCCATATAGGCTGGTACTCCTTCCTCAACATTACGAAATGGAGCACTATAACCCGCCGCCCGCAGGTTGGATAGATCGGCTTGGGTGTAACTCTGATAACTACCCTGCAGGTGCTTGGGAAAGGGGATATAGGTAATATCGCCCCGACCGTAATGACCAATTACGGCACGCGCTACATCGTTAAAAGTTTGGGCATGGCCGGTGCCAACATTAAAAATTCCCGATTGTTTCGGATTCGCCAGAAACCACAATTTCACCGCACAGGCATCATCAACGTGAATAAAATCTCGAAGTTGTTCGCCGTTACCATAATCGGCAAACCCCTCGAAAAGACGTATTGACTCACCGACAAGAAGCTGGCGACGAAAATGCGAGGCTACGCTCGCCATTGTCCCTTTATGGGATTCACGCGGCCCGTAGACATTAAAATAACGTAATCCAACCACCTGCGCACGGGCATGAGAAAAATGATGACGGACATATTGATCGAATAGCAGCTTTGAATAACCGTATACGTTTAGTGGAGCCTCATTGACAGTTTTTTCTTGAAATACTGTCCCGCTTCCATAAACTGAGGCGCTGGAGGCATAAATAAATGGAATGTGTCGCGGCAGGCAATAGTTAAATACAATTCGTGAATAAGTATAATTATTTTCCATCATGTAGCTGCCATCCCATTCCGTGGTTGAAGAACAGGCACCCAAATGAAATATGATCTCGACATCTCCTTCAAAGATAGTATTATTCTGAATATTCTCAAGAAATTTTTTTTTGTCCATGAAATCCCAAATGGAGCAATCCACTAAATTTTTAAACTTGATTCCATTTTTTAGATTATCTACCACCAGGATGTCAGTTTTACCTTGGGCATTAAGTGCCTTGACAAGATTGCTACCAATAAATCCCGCGCCACCGGTAACGATTATCATCATCTAGGTCTCCGAAAAGCCCCCGGCTTTAGCCGTGGGGTGATTTATGTTCAGCATCCTGAAAATAAATGATTACCAGTGACGTACTGGTCCGGTATCCACATGAACAAAATCGGAATAAGGATAATAGCCAACCCCACCATATTGGATATCCATCGCGGCCTTGCGTAAATAATTGGTATGCAGACCTGGCGTTCTCAAATCCACTGCCATTCCGTCCATGTGCAAGCTATGCGAGGCGACTATCCCGCCTTGCTCACGGAGCATGCTATTGGTCGCTGGACAACGGTAGCCGGAAAGGATATGAAACGGTTTTCCGTATTCAATCCGACCACATAAGGTATACAGGAGATCAAAAAGTCGTGGATCGATGTTCACTATATCTCCAGTATAGTGATCGCGCATCAGGTTGTTTAGTTCCCTAAGCCCGGCAGCAAGATAATGTCCATCAGCCCAATAGACCGTGTTCACGGTCTCGTCGGTGTGAATATTATAAAGATGCAGGTTTCGCTCATTGTAGTAACGTGACTGGTAATATTCATGGCGATGCGCATCATTATGGCGAACTGCACGGTGGCGATGATCATTACGATGGTGGTTTTTTGAATAATGATCGTTGTGATGATGATGTTTGGAATGATGCTCTTTTTGAAGAGAATGACTAGAATGATGCTTGTCCCGATAATGTGAATTTGCTTTCGCTATTTTATGATGCTTGCTGATCCGTGCTGTGGCTTCTTCCGCAATTAGTGCGGCAGTTAATCCGCCCGCACCGATACATAATGGTAGCATGCTTCCAAATCGTAAAAATTTACGTCGACTTATCTCCTGTTTCAGGATTGATTCAATATTTGACTGATCCACCATATTTATACCTCCTAAGATGGTTTTTTTGTTGACCTTTCGTGAATAATAAAAATATTTACTTCAAGACATAATGGCAAATCGCGTTAAATCTTGGCACCAAGGTGATTGACGAATTTATCGGTCGAAATGCTAGAACTAGCAGGAGCCACACGACTCGCCTCTAAAAGTTTGTCACGTCCATAGACATCCTTACGGAATTGAATTTTTCCGTCATTATCCACCCATGCCGTCCAGTAAAGGATATGAACTGGAATCGGTTGAGGAACTCCAATAATGCGTTCTTTCTGCCTATCGATATTTTTTAAGGTTTCTCGATTCCAGCGAGACTTGGGACCAAGGACATATTCCATTAATTCGGCTGGTTTTTCGACACGAATACAGCCATGACTAAATACCCGTTCAGTGCGTGCGAAGAGTTTGCGCTGGGAAGTGTCGTGAAGATAAACATTAAATTGGTTTGGAAGCATGAATTTTATTGTACCCAACGGATTTTTTGGACCCGGACGCTGACGTAGGCGATAAGGAAAATTATTGGCGCTTACCCGAGACCAGTTAATTCCGGCAGGATTGATCTCGTAACGTGGGCCTATGCCGGGATTCACTTCCATGTCATGACTGGCTAAATAACCAGGATTTTTACGCAGTTCCGGCAAGATTTCCTTCCCAGCAATCGTAGGAGGCACGTTCCAGTAGGGATTGAGCACGAGATAACTCATTTCTGCGCTGAATACCGGGGTACGCAGATAAGGCTTACCCACGACAACCTTCATGGTCATCACCGTGCGGTCGTTATCGACAGCCTCTAAATCGTAACCAGCCACATTGACCATAATGTGGCGCCGTCCCAGGTTACGCGGTAGCCAGCGCCAGCGTTCGAGGTTAATCTCAATCTGGCGTATCCAGGCTTCAACCGGAGTATTGAGTATTTCCAAGGTCGATGCGCTGACCACTCCATCAGGTTCCAGACCGTGGATTTTTTGAAAGTTTCGTACTCCTTGGCTCAAGGCTTCATCAAAAAGTGAGTCATTACGGTTGGCAGACAAAAATCCTTCTGCGGCCAAACGCGCGCGTAGTGCCACTACCCGTGGGCCACGACTGCCAAGAGATAACTTAGGTCCCTCAGCAACGCGAGGCCAGCTCTTGGCGGCCATGGCACGATAACGTTCCAGGAATTCCCGTAGCCGTGCATAATCAAGATGATGTGGCAGCAATTCAAAAAGAGTTTCTTCGATCTTATCTGAGGCCACAGCCTTGGCTAATAATGCCGGAGGGTCCATAAACGGACGAGTTACAGACCACTCTGGGTCCACACTGCTCGGCTGATCTGCCCGCCAGCCCCCGAGATGGGAAGCATAACGGAGGAACGTTTGACTCAACAGCACATCCAGTTCTGCAAGGGCGACAGGGTCGGCGGTCGGTTGTGATGGTTTCGTCGCTGCGTTTAAGTCATGCTGGGGTGGTGTCTTCGGCTGAACAACTGCTGCCAGGGCTTTTTCGACGCGTTCAATTTGATAATGTGCAGGGTCAAGGCCCTCGCGCGACGCAAGCTTCAGCGCACGCACCAGGTGATGCGCCCGAGGAAGTGGGGTATCAGCATCACTCCAAGCTAACGAATAATTGCGACCTTGATAAAAAATCGTCACGGCATGGCAGACACGCAGAACTTTACCGCCTATGGTAAGCGTGAACGGCTCTTCGTATCCCGCAACATGATCTTGAATCCATTGTTGCGAGGTCACAGGCTCGATTGCGAGCGTTGGGCCAGTAAGCATCATTAAAAATGAAAACAGAAAAAAATTAATTAGCATCATAATGTTATAGTATTGACTTATCACTGAAGGCCAAAAGAATTAATGATTGTTTAGAACAATTTTATCGTAAAAAAGTTATACGCATAAACCGTTCCCTTATTGATAAATCCTTGGCGAGAAAACCCCCTCGATACGGATTACACATCCCTACCATGATAGCGAGCCAAACGTAACACATTCGACCATGCAAGACACTCATATTTCCTTGGCCCACGGCAATGGGGGCCGTTTCATGCGCGAGTTAATCGGTGATGTATTCGTGCGCCATCTTGCCAATCCTTTATTAAATACACGCCTAGACGCAGTTCCGATCCCGATACCGAAAGGATGTGACGAAATCATGGTGACTACGGACGGATTTACGGTACAACCCATGGAATTTAGCGGCGGGAACCTTGGTAGTTTAGCGGTCCATGGCACAGTGAACGATCTTGCGGTTTCCGGTGCTATTCCATGCTATTTGATTCTCAACTGCTTCATTGAGGAAGGTCTAGAAGTCGTCGTGCTGGAACGTATCGTGATGGCTATGGCCCAAGCGGCACGCGAGGCGGGAGTTGTTGTTGTAGCTGGTGATACTAAGGTAGTACCACGCGGCGAGGGGAGTGGAGTGTATTTCGCCACCACCGGTATCGGGTGGCGCGATCCTCGGGCGCATCTGGGAATGGAACGAATCCATGCAGGAGATCAGGTGCTCGTGAGTGGCCCAATTGGCGATCATGGAACCGCTGTTTTGCTCGCTCGGGAAGAATTCGGTCTATATGGCGAATTGCAATCGGACACGGCGAGCGTCTTGCCGATTACCCGCTCCTTGCTTAACGTCCCCGGACTACGCTTCATGCGTGACCCAACGCGGGGGGGGTTGGCCACTGTAGCCCATGAACTATGTCACACGACCGGGCTTACGATCCGCCTGCGCGAGGTCGCCATTCCGGTGCGTGATTCAGTACGTGCGGTGTGCGAGATATTAGGTTATGACCCGCTATTTTTGGCTTGCGAGGGACGAGTAGTCGCAGTTGTCGCCGAAGAGTCCACTCCTGCGGCACTTACCGCAATAAATGAAGCTACGGGTGGAGGAGCAGCATTAATTGGCACCTGCCACGCTGGCCAGCCATGGGTAATCCTGGAAACGGAATTAGGCGGAGAGCGGATTCTTGAAGAATTAGAAGACGATCCATTGCCAAGAATTTGTTAATTTCCGAGCAGTAATATTCAAAAATTGCGTGATTGATCAACCAAGCATGGTTGTAGTACTAGGCGTAGAGTGTTGACGTTGAAAGGAATTTTTACTTTTTCATTGGATACAATAAAATCAATGTTAATTTCTATACAGTCACTTAAATCAAAAATAATTTTTCTGCCGCGCCGTGGACTGGCGGCGTGGATCGTTCTCGGAGTTTCAGGCATTGCCACAATATTCGGTTGGCGTATCACTAATCTTTCTATAGAGAATCGAGCTAAGGATCGTTTTGAGTATGAAGTGGAAGAAGCTCATATAGCAATTACAAAGCGTATGCAGGAGTATGAGAATGTATTATTAGGTTGTGTCGGTTTGTTCAACGCATTGAAAAATGTAAACCGTCTGGATTGGAATCAGTATGTAAAAGCACTGCGGATAGATACTTATTGGCCAGGGATTCAAGGTATTGGATTTTCATTAATGATAGCACCTGAAGATAAGGACAGGCATATCCATGGGATTCGTGCCGAGGGTTTCGAGAATTATACGATCCGTCCAGACGGAGAACGAAAGCAATATAGCTCGATTATTTATCTTGAACCATTCACAGGGCGTAATTTACGAGCATTTGGTTATGACATGTATTCCGAGCCAGTGCGTCGGGCTGCCATGGATTTTGCGATTGAAACCGGTCATCCTTCGATTTCCGGTAAAGTCACGCTGGTTCAGGAGACTTCCAAGGATGTGCAATCTGGCTTCCTTGCTTATGTTCCCGTTTACAGACCAGGAATGCCACTGACGACGATGGAAGAACGTCGCGCCGCAATTTTTGGATTTGTTTATAGTCCTTTCCGTACCAAAGATTTAATGAAAGGAATTCTTAAACATAAGATTCAGCAAATAGACTTCACTATTTTTGATGGTGCTGATCAAACACCGGAGAATCTTCTCATCTCAACGATTGATTCTTCTAGTCAAGCAGATCAATTGGATCAAACTTTACAACCTCGTTATCAGGCCATCAGAATAATAAAACTTTCAGCACGGACCTGGACAATTAACTTTCAAAGTCGTCGCGTATTCGAGCAATCAATAAAAAGCTATCAGCCGGCACTGGTGGGTGTTTTGGGTGCGATACTGGATACTTTGCTTTTTTTCATTGTCTGGTCGCTTGCAGGTCAACGGCAACGTATTCTTTTCGAGGCGCAACGCATTAGCCAGGAATTGCATAAAACAGAACTTCGCTATCAACAAATTGTTGAAAATATCCGAGATATTATTTTTCAGACTGATTCACTTGGTCGTTGGGTTTTTCTCAATCCAGCCTGGGAAAAAATTACCGGTTACTCGATTCAGGAATCATTGGGTAATAAATTTTTCGATTATGTTCATGCCGATAATCATTCAAGACTTAAGGAAAAATTTCATTCCTTAACAACTAGGGAACTGGATTATTTTCGTGATGAATTATGCGGCGTGCATCGAAATGGCGAGCAGCTGTGGCTCGAAGTCTATGTTGGTGCCCAACTGGACGAGCATGAAAGCATGGTGGGTTCTTTTGGTACTTTACGCAATATTTCGGATCAAAAAAATGTTGAACTAGCCACGCAACAAGCAAGAGCAGCCGCTGAATCGGCAAATCGCGCTAAATCTGAATTCCTGGCGAATATGTCCCATGAATTGCGTACCCCTCTCAATAGTTTACTGATTATTGCCAAATGGTTGACTAATGAAAAAAATCTCACTGCGGATCAACTCGAATCCGCTCAGGTAATCCACGAAAGCGGAATGGATCTCTTGCGGTTGATTAATGACATTCTCGATCTTTCCAAGGTCGAGGCAGGGCGCATGGACGTAGTAGCGGAATGGATGGAATTTCGCCATTTCTTGGATGCTATTCACCGTCAATTTCTTCCAGTTGCTCTTTCACGCGGCCTGCAATGGCAGGTTGAAATGGATTCGACGTTGCCAGAAGGAATGATTACCGATTGGGTAAAGCTGGAACAAATCATGCGTAATTTACTTTCCAATGCTTTCAAATTTACTGAGCGGGGCGCAGTGACAATGCGCATTCACCGTGCAGATCGAAATCAAGCTTTCATCAAGCGAGAAATAAATCCCGAACATGTTGTTGCTTTTACCGTCATCGATACCGGAATTGGCATTCCAGCGGATAAAAATGAATTAATTTTCGATACCTTTCAGCAAGTTGACGGAGCAACCAGTAGAAAATATGGTGGCACAGGTCTCGGACTGGCGATTACGCGGCGTTTTGCCAATTTGCTGGCTGGGGAAATTCAGGTAAAAAGCAATTTGGGCGTTGGGAGCAGTTTCATGCTTTTCTTGCCGGAAAAGTTTCCATTCATTGATAAAATTCGTACAGTCAGTGATTCATCACCCATTATGGAGAATCGCGTCCTGACTCCAATCATCAAGGATTTTCATAACCCTAAAGTTACTATACTGGTCGTGGATGACGATGAGCGTAATCGTTACGCCATTAATAAAATTCTCAATAGTCAAGTACGCGAAATCATTAATGCTGCCGATGGTGTGGAAGCATTGCGTAAATTAGACCAGCACCCTAATATTAGTCTGGTTTTGATGGACATTATGATGCCTAACTTAGATGGCTATCAAACCATGGAGGCTATTCGTCAACAAAAGCGGTTCATCAATCTACCTATTATCGCACTGACCGCTAAGGCGATGCCTGGCGATCGCGAGCGTTGTCTGGAAGCTGGTGCCAACGATTATCTATCCAAGCCGTTGCAAGTAGATCAGTTATTCATCACCTTGAACGAGTTGTTAAAATCTCCTCCAGTTACCGACATATCTGTTTTCGGTACGGACAAATTAAAATTATCACCAAGTGAATTGATAACGCCACCAACGAATAAGTCATTATTAACGGTTGATCGCCGTCCTTTTACGTTATTGCTGGTGGAGGAAAATATGCGGAGTGGTTTTTCTTTGGCCAGGGATCTGCAAACCAGGTTTGGCAAGGTATTGATCGCGGTGAATGGATCAAAAGCGATCAAGCAATTGGTGGAACATCCAGAGATAGATTTATTATTAATTGGAGTCACCATGGCGAATCAGGATGACTCTGAAACTACCATCAAGGAAATTCGTAATAACCCACAGCATCAGTTACTACCAATTCTCATACTGACGGCCAACGATATCACTAAAGAAAAAATAACCTTTTTTCTGGAAGCGGGTGCGAATGCGTGGTTATCAAAGCCAGTTGACATGGAACGACTTTGCCCCATGCTAGAACAATGCATAAATCCTCGGCGTGGAAACCCTTCGATCCCGTAGGGTCGAGGGTTCTTGATCGTGTCGCAGATATTAAATTAAAAAATAAATGGATAAACAGCAAAAACCAATCCTATTCTCTAGATTAAAAAGCGTAAGTTTTAATAGGCATTTGTTATTGAAAGTTAAAAAAATGTATCGGAAATAGCAACATGCCAATAACCGCTGCTCCCAGCACAATAATCGGTTCTTGCAATTTTTTGAATTTCCAAAGAAGGAACGTGGCGGTGACCGCCAATAACGCGGTGGGTATATCTATGATGGAACGTTGGGCAATGACGATGACTGATCCAGTAATTGCGCCGACCGCCGCTGCGGTGATGCCGTCCACGAAAGCGACGATGCCAGGCAATTTGCCATATTTCTTGAAGTAGGGAGCTGGAATGATAGTAAACAGGTAACAAGGCAGGAAGGTTGCCAGGGCCGCGATGCAGGCCCCCGGTAGACCTGCTACGAGATAGCCGATAAAGCCTACGGTGATGACCACCGGCCCGGGCGTGATCATCGCCACCGCGACGGCATCGACAAACTGTTTTTCATTAAGCCAGTGATATTCCGAGACGACGCCACCGTAAAGGAAAGGCACGATGGCAAGCCCGGAACCAAATACAAAGGCCCCGGCTTTGGCGAAAAACAGACCAATTTGGGTCAGAAGGTTTGGATCGAAAGACATGGCTAGGCCCGTGGCATGGTGAAGTTGCGCCGGCAACATTGCCACCATGCCGTTCTTGTCAAACCAGCGTTTGGGTGGCGCGCGCCATAACCAAACAACCACGCCAGCCGCGATAAACAGCCAGGCAATCTCCGATTCGGTAATGAATGTAACCATGGCGAGCGTGAGATAGATTGCCCACAAAAGTTTGTCCTGGCCAACGCTCTTCTTGGTTAGCTTGTAGGCGCTGATGGCGATGATGCCAATCACCGCCGCGCCAACGCCGTAAAAAACCGCCTGCATCCATTGCAGGCCACCGAACTCGACATAAGCCCAACCCAGAGCGACGACCATCAGGAAAGAAGGCACGACAAAGGCGATACCGACTAGGGTCGCGCCGAGGATATGGTAATGAACGAAGCCAAGATAGATAGCGAGCTGGGCCGCCAACGGGCCGGGTGCCATCTGTGCTAAAGCGATTCCTTCTTTGTAGTCCGCTTCGCTAATCCAGCCGCGAAGCTCAACCAGATCGCGGTACATGTATCCCACCAACGCCACCGGCCCGCCGAAACCAAGCGCGCCTAAGCGTAAAAAATAAAAAACGATTTGCCAAAGGCTGTAGTTGGGGTTATTAGTTTGGTTATTCATCATTGTCTCAGAGATACCCCCAGCTTTAGCCGGGCAGGGAGGAAAGGAGACGGTTTTAGTGGGAAAAACCGTTAGTCAAAAAAGCCGGTCTTTCCCGGCTGTCAGCCCGTAAGGGCATAGTGATACACAACTTGCGGTGTAGCTCCCCTCGCCAATGTTGCAGCGCAGCTTCGGTTCTTGCGAACCTTGCGACAAACCGTTTC
>CAUYTW010000356.1 GCA_963575715.1 Gammaproteobacteria bacterium
CTTTCCTCCCTGCCCGGCTAAAGCCGGGGTGGCTCTCTCGCGGGCATTTGGTGACAGTGTCGATGGTGGCGTTTTTTTCTGATTTTTTATTGCGCAGGGCGGCGGCGGCGGTCCATCGCGGTGCAATTATAGCTTATCCGACGGAAGCGGTTTATGGTTTAGGTTGTAATCCTCTGGATCAAAAAGCCGTTGACCGTCTATTGGCAATCAAGGGGCGGTCGGTAACCAAAGGTTTTATTCTTATCGCCTCGGATTACCATCAGTTAGCGACCTACGTGGCTCCAGTGCAGGACGATGTATGGAAACGTTGCCTCGCTACCTGGCCAGGACCAATCACATGGGTGCTACCGGCCAGATGTGACGTGCCTTATTGGCTGCGCGGAGTCAACGATACCATCGCGGTACGAGTTACCGCGCATCCGCTTGCGGCGATGCTGTGTTGTATCGTCGGGCATCCCCTGATTTCCACCAGTGCCAATCATACGGGTAAACCTCCTTTACGCACCATGTTGGCGGTGCGACGAGTATTGGGTAATTCTGTCGATTTTCTGATGCCTGGCGCGCCAGGAGGTGCGGCACGCCCTACGCAGATTCGTGATGCGATGACGGGAGTTGTATTACGGCCCGGTTAATATTATTGACTTTCAAATATTTTTCAGGTGATAAAAAGTCAATCACCCTGCCCTAAGGGGCGTGGCTTGTGAAAACAAGTCCGAGATTGATCAGCCTTAATTCGAGAAATCGAACTACGTTGCAACGAAGTAAAAGTTTATCCTGCGTGCAGTCGCAGGAACTCACCTTGGGGGCGCTTCCTCCTGCCTGTCGGCAGACAGGCAACTCCAGAGCTTCTGAAAGCGGCGGATGCAGACACGGTACGGGTAACTACGAAACGGTTTGTCGCAAAGTTTTCAAGAACTGAAGCTGCGTTGCAACATTGGCGAGGCGAGCCACACCGCAAGGTATGTGTCACTAAGCCCGTAAGGGCTGACAGCCGGAAAAGACCGGCGTTTTTACCGGACGGTTGTAAAACCGTCTCCTTTCCTCCCCGCCCTCAAGGGCGAGGTTTCTCGGAGACACTGATGAGCAAAACTTATGATGTAGCGGTTGTTGGCGCTACTGGCGCAGTGGGTGAGACAATGATTTCCATTTTGGAAGAACGCAACTTTCCTGTTGGTCGGCTCTATCCGTTAGCGAGCGAACGTTCCGAAGGGAAAACAGTCACCTTCCGAGGCAAAGAGATCAGGATTCTTAACTTAGCGCAACATGATTTTACCAAAACGCCTATTGGGCTATTCTCTGCTGGTGGTCCAATATCCGCTGAGTATGCTCCGCGTGCGGCTGATGCGGGTTGCGTGGTTATCGATAATACCGCCCATTTTCGTTACGAATCAGATATTCCTTTGGTAGTACCTGAAGTCAACCCTCACGCTATCGCCGACTATCGCAACCTAGGCATCATCGCCAATCCTAACTGTTCGACTATTCAAATGGTGGTGGCACTTAAACCCATTTATGATGCTGTTGGAATTGAGCGTATTAATGTCGCCACCTATCAAGCGGTATCTGGCACCGGAAAACAAGCCATTGATGAATTACATCAGCAGGTTACTGAGCTGCTGAATTTTAAGCAGATAACGGCGCAAGTCTATCCAAAACAGATCGCTTTCAACGTTTTACCGCACATTGATATTTTTCAAGACAACGGCTATACCAAGGAGGAGATGAAAATGGTTTGGGAGACCAAAAAAATTATGGGTGATGAACATATCTTGGTGAATCCCACTGCCGTTCGGGTTCCTGTTTTTTATGGTCATTCCGAGGCGATTCATATCGAAACCCATGAAAAAATCACAGCTGATGCTGCCCGTGAATTGCTTGCTCGTGCTCCGGGCGTGGTCGTGGTGGATGAACGCCGTCCCGGCGGCTATCCAACACCTATAGAAGCCGCTGGCAATGATCCGGTATATGTCGGGCGTATTCGTGAAGATATCTCTCACCCTCGTGGTTTGAATCTATGGGTTGTGTCGGATAACGTAAGGAAAGGAGCTGCTCTTAATAGCGTTCAAATTGCCGAGCTTCTGATCAAGAATTACCTCGGTGTATAGTTCCAACATCTAATTTTGAGTTCGTTTGGCTTGTCTAACTAAAATCGATTAGGCTGCATGGATGAGTTGAAACGAACGTCAACCATTTTTATAGTCACACTCCAATTCGAAGCGAGCCATGGATGGCAAGCGACCCCCGACGATTCAAGCCATTGCGTAGCGACAGCGGAGCAGGGCGGTCGGCGGTAGATTTTGGTTGTTCGCTCCGTCGGTGCGTTACGATTTGGAGGGCGTCGCTCTACCATTACTTTGGGGTTAGGGTATGCAGTTCTGTCAAGAAGACCCGGAAGAGCAGGTAAAACCCGCCGGGCAGTTTCGATGATTACGTCACTACGGCCGGCAGGTCCAAACGTTATGCGTATGGCGGACGATAGCCTACAAGCATCGGTTGTAATTCCACCATCGGAATGCGGACGCTCAATATATCGCCAAGCACTCAATGCGCAGCATATCGTCGTGGATGACGACCAACTCAGCATGTGGGGCGGACTCCAGCATCCGAGCCTGTCTAGGGCGGCAGTCAAGAGGGTGCTGATATGGTGGAAGTTAAGCCTCGTAATGGCAGTAGTGGCAGTATTATTGCCGAATCTTGGTTATTCATTGGGACTCGGTAATATTTCGGTTCACTCTACCCTCAATCAACCACTTTTTGCTGAAATCGAAGTCTTCGCCGAAGACAAAAAAGAATTGACGGAACTCAAGGCACGTCTTGCCGGAATAGCTGATTTCCAACGATCTGGTTTGGAACGTCCACTGGTGCTATCTCGGCTACGCTTCGAGATTACCCGTCGCTCTAATGGAAAAACCGTTATTGCAGTGCGCTCAACTGATTCCATAAAAGAACCATTCCTCAATTTTCTGTTGGAAATTAATTGGCCGTCTGGACGGCTGCTGCGTGAGTATGCCGTTCTTTTGGATCCTCCACGATTGTTTACACGCCCGTCAGCAATTCAATTTCCATCACGGGAAGCTGATAACGACCGCACTCCCAAGGAGATTAGCCATTTTGACGAGAATCAAAACGCAAAGCCACGAATTCTTCCTGAGCATTACGGACCGGTGCGTCGTGACGAAACTTTATGGCGGATAGCGACAAGCCTTCGTCCTGATTCTTCTGTATCAAATCAACAGGTGATGATGGCGTTATTTAACGCCAACCGGGAATTTTTCGAAGGCGATAATATCAATGGATTGAAAACTGGATCGATATTAAGTGTACCAACTATTGACCAGATGCTCGCTCTACGTCGAGAAGAATCGGTGGCCGAATTACGTCGTCACCAGCAAGTTTGGCGCGAGCGTCGCGGTCATTCGGCGGAAGTGCAATTCCAAACTAAATCAGCGATTAAATCGGATAAAACGGTACAAGATACCCTGCCTGGTGAAACTAGCGCCGAATTGCGATTGGTGAGTCCCGTTCAAAATGATAAAAAAGCAGACTCAGCTCCTCATCAGGTGGCACGGAAGGAACCCAGCAATACGGTTGGTGACGATACTAATGTAGTGGCTACTTTACGCCAACAAGTTGATTTGGCACAAGAAATTTCACATACCAATCAGAAAGAAAATGAAGAGCTACGGGGCAGAGTAATAGCTTTAGAGGGGCAAATCAGCGGGATGCAGCAGATGCTAAAAACCAAGGACGAAAATCTAGCTGCGTTACAGTCACAACTCGCACTCCTGACACCCGCAGCAGCCACTCCATCTGTTGTTAACAAAATATCAGAGCCATCACCATCCGTTTCTCTTTCTCATCCGGTTGCGCCCATGCCGGTGACTAATACGACGACCCCTCCTGTTAACCAGCCGGTTAACGTACCGACCACAATCGTCACCGCTGCGACGGAATCTCATCCATCTTCCCAAGTTTATCCTTCTCCTCCTTCTGAATCCGACCATCCAGCGGCTATAACTCCTATTACAGCGATCGCGCCGGTTGTATCAAAAAAGATCAAACAGGTTTCACCTCCAACCAATACTGATTCTTTATTGGATTTATTTTTGTTCGATCCAACTCTGCTTGTATTGGTAACCACACTGTTTGGCACAGTAGTTATCCTCGGTATATTACTAATCCGTCGTCGCCGATCCGAAACTATCGAATTACCAGAAACAAGCATAAATATCCCGGATGTCCTAGACGAAATCCAATCAGAGGTTGATTCAATCCCTCTGCTCTCGCCAGTGGAAAAATTCCAAGGTGCCTCTACTCCACAACCTTGGGAGATACTCCAGAATAAGGATTCACTCAAAGAGGCGGAGTCCTATATCTCTCTCGGACGTAATCAACACGCGGTGGATATTACCCGACAGGCACCCATCAGTGAGCCGAATCAAACGGATTATGGTTATGCTTCGACAGGGGGAACAACACCAAGAATTGTAAAATTATCAGATGCACCATCAAATTTTAATGAAACGTTGGTAACGAATGTTAAGTCAGCTATAGTTTCTGTCAATCCGCCAGATGACTTGATGACTGCGCAAGCAACTCTCTCGTCCTCAGCGGAAACCATGGAATTCGATTTAGGCTTGCTGGAGAATATGGATGATGATTTTGAACGAGAAATCGAATCTTCTCCCCTACCATCATCGCAAACGTTAGGTATTCCCAATGCGGCTACCAGTTCGCCTACGACCATTTCCACGCCAACAAAAGTCAATACTTTAGATAGTATGGGTGCTGACGAACTTGATGACCTATTCGCGTCATTAAACGCGGAAGTTACTACTTCAGCAATGCAAAACGTTCCCGCGCCTCTGAAAATTTCCACATCGGTCAAAGATGATATAGATATTTCCTCGATTCCAGAGCTTGCTGTAGCCAAACCCGCTGATAAAAATAATTCAAAGCTCACCTGGAATGATTTAAAAACGAGCCAATCACTAATCAATCTAGATGAATCAATGGAATTTGACCTGATTGATATTAATAATCCTTTATCCTCAGCTATAACTAAATCTTTTTCTGAAATTTCATTTCCGGCTGCTACCGGAGAATTTTTTCTGCCGGGAGAAGAACAACGACAAGATATCGCTGATGCAATGCTTTCAGATAGCTTGACTACGTTTGAACTGGACAAGTTACCTAGATTCATGGAAAACAAGGAGCAACGATGGACCACACTGGAACCAGAATTAAATAACGGTTTGAATGATGGAGTAAACAATAGGGTAGGAATTGATGAAGAACAAGAATCGTTAGCACAAAATGAGATTGGAACAAAACTTGATTTGGCTCAGTTTTACTTAGACATTGGCGACAAGGAAGGTGCCCAGGAAGCACTCCAGGAAGTAATCAAGGAAGGCAATCCTACCCAACGTCGAATGGCCGAGGAACTCCTCGCCAAGATCACTTGATGCGTTTCGCATTGGGGTTGGAATACGACGGAAGCGCATTTCACGGTTGGCAAAGCCAAACCGGGATGCGTACCGTACAAAGTTGCCTGGAGCAGGCTCTATCCAAGGTGGCTAACCAACCAATCACAGTCGTGGTGGCAGGTCGTACCGATGCTGGGGTTCACGCTGGCGCTGGTGGAACACATGGACAAGTTGCCCATTTTGATACCGCAGTCCGTCGATCCTCACGGGCATGGGTTTTAGGGGGTAACCTTTATCTGCCCCCAGATGTTGCGATCTGTTGGGTACGTATCGTGTCTGACGATTTCCATGCACGATTTTCCGCGCGTAGTCGTCATTACCGCTACGTCATCCATAATTCCCTTACTCGTGCCGCCCTCAACCGAACCCGCGTTACTTGGGAACACCGACGGTTAGATGTAGAAAAAATGGCCAATGCTGCAAGTTATTTATTAGGAACTCATGACTTCTCGTCATTCCGTGCCCGAGGCTGTCAGGCTAAAAGTCCGATACGCACCATTCAATGCTTAAATGTGGCCAGAGATGGTACCACTATAATTATTGAAGTCGTGGCTAATGCTTTTCTCCACCACATGGTGCGCAATATTGTTGGCGTACTGATTACAATCGGCGCGGGTGAGCGCCCTACTGAATGGACGCGAGAAGTATTGGAAAAACGTAACCGTTCCTGCGGAGGAGTTACCGCGCCACCAGAAGGATTACACCTTATAGGAGTGGAATATCCATCCCGATTTGGTATTCCACCTTTGACGGCTTGGGAAGATGACTCACCCTAAACGATTAAACAAAGATAACCCTGAAACCTTCACATAAGCCTGTTGAGCGGCTTGCAAGCCTAAAGTCTGAAGATTGAGAGTAGAAACCGCAGTTGTATAATCAAGATCTTCTAATTCTGACAAGCTGGAACTAAGTTGAATGGAAAAATAATTATTGATGTCCTGAGCGCTGCTAATTCGATTTAACCGCGAACCAATCGCGGAACGGGTATCTAAAACCCGAATGTGAGCGTGATCGATATCTTCAAGTGTCCGGGATACGGTATTAGCCACCATGGCGCTTGCTTTTTCATCGGTAGCATTTTCCAAAGTATAAGCAAGCGTATTCAGCGTAGAAAAAATATCTTGTTTAGCTGCTGGCGCGATAACAAAACTATCATTTATCGCGGGAATACCGGTGATTTTTGTTTGAATACCGTTAAAAGTAATCGGCTTTCCACTCTGGTAGGAACCATGATTAACTACCTTCCCGGCACTATCTTTAACTTGGTACATGGTAGCTGAAGAAAAGGATAACGTATAAATATCTTGCTTCCACGCGCTGGAATCCACAACCGTGCTACGCTCCATAAATCCGGTACCTGTATTATTGGGATTAGGGCCAACTGAGGCAATAGTAAATCGGTCTCCTAAAACAGGTAGGCCAGTGATACTGGTCTGAATACCACGAAAAGAGATTGCGTCACCACTGCGATAATTGCCCGTTATTACCGAACCTCCAGCACTGTCTTTTATTTCATAAGTATCGTCCGCAGTAAATTCTAAGCTGTAAGTATCGGGTAGCCAATCATCAAGATTAGTGACAATCCCCGGTTCAATAGTCGCAGATCCATTGTTATTCGTGATGGGAGCGGTCACAAAAACGCCGTTGCCGTTACCGGTAGCGATATCCATGAATACGTCCCAACCAGAATCTCCTGTTGCCACTTGATCCGATGATGCGATTTGGAGAAAACGGCTACCTTGATCTCCCATATAGGTTACTTTGCTGGCATTTAGCTTGAATGGTTGAGTATTGGTGTTGTAGCCAGAAAAGAGGTATTCCCCATTGGGATCACGAGTATTTGCTAATCCCACTAATGCATCAAAACTTTGTCGAACTTCTACGGCAATCGATTGGCGATCCGAATTATTTAAGTCGGCATTGTTGGCCTGCAAAGCTAATTCACGTACCCGTTGAAGAATATTGCCGACCCCCACCAGAGAAGACTCTTCCAGGTTTAAGCGAGAAGTCGCAGCATCTGCGTTTTTTTGGTATTGATCATTAGTCGCTATAGCCCGACGTAAATCAAGCGCACGGGTAGCCGCTGCAGGATCGTCCGCAGGAGAAAGCATACGGCGTCCCGTGGCGAGTCGATTCTGTGTTTCCTCAATTTTTGATTGATCATTGAGGATTGAACTAATTGTATGTTCATGAAACATTGCGGTGGAGATACGCATCTCAATCCTCCTGCACTGATGACAATCATCATTGTCTCCGAGATACCCCGGCTTTACAGTCAAAAAAGCCAGTCTTTCCCGGCTGTCAGCCCTTACGCGGCCCTGGTGACGGAGCCTTTCGGCCCGATCCACTCGCCAAAGTGCAACGCAGCTTCAGTTCGATTCCTGCGACTTCGCGCAGGACAAGATTTTGAATCTTGCGACAAACCGTTTCGTCCTACCCCTAAGGTTGCCTGCATTTGCAGCTTTCAGAGCTACGAACTGCCTGTCTGCCGACAGGCAGGAGGAAGCATTCGTAGATGAATCTTGTACTTCGTTGCAACGTAGTCCGATGTTTTGGATTGAAGCTGGTGAATCAGGCTTTATTTAATTAAAGCCCCCGGCTTTAGCCGTGGGGTGATTTACCTTCCGGAAACACCAAGGATTGTCTTAAAAAGAGTATCCGCAGTGGCGATTAATTGAGCGGCGGCCTGGTATGTCTCTTGGTATTTAAGAAGATTTGCTGCCTCTTCGTCCAAATTTACTCCCGCCACTTCTTGTTGAGCTTTTTGAGCCTGGTATAGCAGGCTTTCTTCAGCATCATTATTGACATTTGCGCGTCGGGTAGCTACGCCAACATCTGCGACGGTTTGGCCATAGGCTCCTTGAAATGTGGCGGTACCCCCAATGAGTAGTTGTTTGCTTTGTAAATCGGTCAACGTCAGCATATTGCGATTATCACCTTTGCCACCAATATTATAGTCAATCGTAAAGGAATCTCCTGGCTTGGGAGTGCCAGATAACGTCACACGATAACCATAATCAATACTCAATTTGGGAAATACGGATGATTCTCGTGCCGGGTCATAAGGAATACCCTGAAGAGGTACTGGATGAACTGGATCCGTATTATCCTCAAGTAGCACTGGATAATTTGGATCAGTATTATCATACATTGAATAACTCAGTCCTCCACCAGTAATAGAGGGATCATCAAAACGAATTAGAATCGGTGGCGTAAGTTTTCCTGTTGAGGAAAATGCGGAATTTGTAGTATCGATTACTTGATCCACACGTAATTTTCCACTACCAATATTGCCAGGCGCGACGCTGGCACGAATCGGAGTCGCGGCGGCTATCCGGGAAGGATCATTAATCGATAATGAAATTTTGTTGGCGGCAGTACGTGTGGGACGGATTAAAAAGCTATCACCCTGTTTTCCTGAACTCCCGAACTCGCTACTGAGAATTAAGGTTACGCCATCTACTGGTGGATCTAGCGTTAGCGAAACACTGCCATCATCATTTATTCTATGCGAACGATTAAGCGTAGTCGTGGTACCATCGCTGAGTTTAGTGATATTGTAGCTGGTACCAGCACCCGTGGTTCCCATAACGGTCAGCTGATAATCACTAGTAGTCAATGCAGATATGTCACTAATCTCGGCGGTAACTTGAAGATCGCTTTCGTTATTGGTGTTGGGAAAAACTTCCGGTGTTCCTATATCAAATAATTCTCCACCCAGAATATTATTTAGATCCATTCCTAGTTGATGTTGTTTATTTATTTCAACGGTAATTCCCGTAGCAACCCGTCCCAGTCCATTTTGTGCTGGTCCTAAAACTTCGCGGCGAAACTGTAATAGTCCTCCAAGAATGCCACCGGTTACCTGTCCAGAGATAATAGTGCCAGAATTCTTTTGAGAAGATAGCGCTTCTTTGCTGGCTGTACTATTCTGTTCATTCGTTATATTCACAGATGGCCCCAACGCAATTTCCTTTTGTCGTTGGTCATAAGGATTATTCTGAACACGCAGGAATCTGGTCTGAGTTCCTGTCACTAACGTTTGACCGTTAGCAATGAAGACATTAAACGTTCCATCTTCCTGTTTCAAAACATTGACGCCAATTTTTTCTGCCATCTGGCGTACTGCCTCATCCCGCGAATCCATGAGGTCATTGGGTAATGCGTGGGTGTTAATGCCACGTGCGGTACCAACGGTAATATCATTATTAAATTTGGCAACCGTAGATGCCAAATTATTAATTTCATTTACATGAGTCTCAATTTGACTGTTAACGTATTGATCCAGTTCATCTAGGCGCGTAGCTTGAATATTAAAACGCTTAACCAGGGTTTCTGCATTGGACAGCATATTTTGGCGTGCAGCAATTGAAGTTGGATCGTCAGCAACTTCCTGGCTGGATGAAAAAAAATCATCGACCGCTGGTGAAAGCCCGGCCATGGGATCGGCAAGCAGGTTATCCACTTTGCTTGCCATGTTATAGAGAGTCTCAGTGTGACTTTGTCGTCCGGTGATCTCACGGAGGTTAGTCGTCAAAAAGTCGTCATAATTACGTCGTATCTGGGCCACATTTACCCCTGATCCGGCGTACTGACCTTGCATAAGTATCGATGGCTTAGTTGCAAGCTCGACCATTTGGCGGGAATAGCCAGGGGTATTAACATTAGCAACATTATGACTAGTAGTGTTCAACGCCCGACTTGTGGCGAACAAGGCAGAGGTGCTGATACTGAATAGGTCGGACATAAACCGCCTCCCTAAATTTCAGGACAATTTGTCCAAATCTTTATCTTGACATTCTGCAGCAGATCGTTTTCGTAGCTACCACCGGGGTCTGCATCTGCCGCTTTCAGTGCTTGAAGTTGCCTGTCTGCCGACAAGCAGGAGGAAGCACCCCAAGGTGAGATTTTTTACTTCGTTGCAACCTAGCACGATTGCTCAGACTTAGGCTGATCAATCTCCAACTTGTTTTCACAAGTCTCGCCCTTGAGAGTGGAGTGATTGAGACTCCCACGAATAAATTCGTGGGATTCTTGATGACACCGCGAGAACCAGAATGCTGGGAGTAAGTAAGCCGAAAACCTGACGAAACTCGTGGATCCTCATCGTCAATTATCATGCAAAAAAGTAGCCATCTAATTGATTTATTACTAATCAAATGGTTATATAATAAAGCCAAAATTTTGACGTAATTTCATCAAATTTCATTGCTAGTTTAAGACCTTCCCCTTCAGGGGGATTAATTAAATTTGACAACGATCCTCAATCTGTCGATGACTTTGTCATTCGGCAGATGAGGTCGGATGCGGATTGAAACATCGATCAAAAACTTTTGAAATTAGCGAATCCGTCATCACTTTTGACTGACTTTGAGGGATGAGATGAACGAACCGCAGCTACCCGCCCTGTGGTCTTCTGCGCGGCTATTCGTGTTGATGTTGGTGTTTCCACTTTCCGCGATTCAGCGGAAATTTGAAAAAATCCAACCAATTCCTGAAGTTTAGCAACTTGGGCACCTAGCTCCTCGGCGGTGGCGGCTAATTCCTCAGAGGAACTCGCGTTGTTTTGTGTCAGTTGAGAGAGTTGATTCATGGCGGTATTGATTTGAACGACACCACTAGATTGTTCCTTGGAAGCAGCCGCAATTTCTTGGACTAACTCAGATGTGTTGCTAATGGCTGGGACAATCTGGCCAAGTAAAGTGCCTGCCTTTTCAGCAAGCCGCACGCTATTCGTTGCTAATTCACTAATCTCGCGGGCGGAAATTTGACTACGCTCGGCGAGTTTACGCACTTCGGCGGCTACCACAGCGAACCCTTTACCATGTTCACCCGCACGCGCTGCCTCAATGGCGGCGTTAAGGGCCAGTAAATTGGTCTGGTAGGCGATATCGTTGATAATTCCTATTTTTTCAGCGATTTGTTTCATTGCAGCAACCGTTGCGTTGACCGCGACCCCACCTTCGTTAGCCTCGGCGGCTGCTTGACGCGCCCGGGTATTGGTAACCTTGGCGTTGTCGGAATTTTGCGTAATGGAGGCGCTCATTTCCTCTACAGCAGCACTGGTCTCCTCTACACTCGCGGCTTGTTCACTGCTGGCTTGGCTTAATGCCTGCGCTGTAGCTTCCACTTGAGTCGCTGCGTTGGCCAGTTCACTACTGGAGTTGCTAACTTCTTCAATGGTATTGGCGAGTCGCACCATGGAGTTATTAATGGAGTCACGGAGCTGACTCAATTTTCCTTGACATTGAACATCGACGCGCTGACCCAGGTTACCTTGCTCCATGGCTACCATAACCCGCACGATATCTTCAATAGCTCCGGCGAGCTGAGTTACCGTATTATTAACCGAGTCACGCAGTTGGCCGAGCATTCCTTGATATTGAGTAAGAATTGATTGATCCAATTGGCCTTTTTCAACTGCAGCCATCACGCGCATCACTTCCGTCACCGGCCCAATCACGGCGTCGAGGGTATCGTTTACGCCTTGGACAATCTTGCGGAAATCGCCCTGATGCTTGAAGGCGTCGGCGCGAGTCGCTAATTTGCCTTCAACCGCCGCCTTGGCCAGCAAATTGGCATCTGTGACTAGAGCGTTGACTGCGTCAATACAAGTATTCAGGTTATTTTTAATGGCGTTGAAATCACCATTGTAGGAATCGGTGATTTTGGCGGGAATTGCTCCCCTTGAGATGTCATCGACATAGCGAGCAGCGACATTCAAGGGTCCAATCACGGCGTCGAGGGTATCGTTTACGCCTTGGACAATTTTGCGGAAATCACCTTGATGCTTCGAGGCATCGGCACGAGTCGCCAATTTACCTTCGACCGCAGCCTTGGACAACAGACCGGTATCTGCGACTAGAGCGTTGACTGCATCAATACAAGTATTCAAGTTGTTTTTAATGGCGTTGAAATCACCATTGTAGGAATCGGTAATTTTGGCGGGAATTGCTCCCCTTGAGATGTCATCGACATAGCGAGCAGCGACAT
>CAUYTW010000357.1 GCA_963575715.1 Gammaproteobacteria bacterium
TTTCTCTACGCAACCGGGCTGCGGGGTCGTCCTCCATCCTTGGAGTCCTTCAAGGAAAATTGACATATACTGATACACCATCATAAATTTGTTAATTTTATAATCTGCGACTATATCAGTTTTCAGGAACCATTTTTAATGGTGATTTCGCTAGAACAATTCGCCGCGCTCATTCCACGCGTGGAATCGCTGCTCGAACGCTTGGAGGCTTTCCTGCCCGTTGCCAACAAGGAGTTTAATTTCGATGACGCGGTCGCCTTTCGCTGGCGTAAGTCTTATGGTGGCCGAGGCTATCTATCGCCAGTGCATCATCCACACGCTGTGCTGCTCTCCGACCTGCTCGGCATCAATGAACAGAAGACTACCCTAGATCGCAACACTCGTCAGTTCGTTCGTGGCCTACCGGCCAACAATGCCTTACTGTGGGGTGCGCGTGGTACTGGCAAATCTTCTTTAATCAAGGCACTGCTTACCACTTACCAGAACGCGGGATTGCGCCTCGTTGAGGTCAATAAATACGATCTGGTTGACCTGCCCGACATCGCCGATATTCTGGAAGAACGGAAGGAACGGTTTATTCTCTATTGTGATGATCTATCTTTTGCCACCGAGGAACCTGGCTACAAGGTACTTAAAGCGATATTAGATGGATCGGTCGCGGCACCACCGGAAAACGTACTTATCTATGCTACATCCAATCGCCGCCATTTACTCTCTGAGTACCTATTTGAAAACCACGATGCGCGGGTTGTGGATGGAGAAATTCATCAAGGCGATGCCGTAGAGGAAAAGATATCGTTATCAGAACGATTTGGGTTATGGCTACCATTTTATCCGTTTCGTCAGGAGCAATACCTGGAGATTGTTGATCATTGGCTGGCTAAGTTGAGCTTCAATTGCAGTAATAGCGAGGAAGTGCATGGCGAGGCATTGCGTTGGGCGCTTGCACACGGCTCGCGGAGTGGCCGGATAGCCTGGCAATTCGCCCGCGATTGGGCGGGTCGGCGAGGAATCGGGTAGTTAAAATAATTAGACGTTAAATCGAAAATGCATTACGTCGCCATCACGAACTAGGTATTCTTTTCCCTCTAAGCGCCATTTACCAGCTTCCTTAGCCCCTGGTTCGCCGTTGTAGGCAACAAAATCATTATAAGAAATAACTTCGGCGCGGATGAAGCCTTTTTCAAAATCAGTATGAATGACCCCGGCCGATTCCGGTGCGCTCGCACCAATGCGCACGGTCCAGGCTCTTACCTCCTTAGGACCCGCTGTGAAAAAAGTCTGGAGGCCAAGCAAGCGATAACCCTCTCGGATTACCTTATGGAGTCCCGGCTCATCTAGACCGAGGTCAGCGAGGAATTCAGCACGGTCGGTTTCGGATAATTCCGAAATTTCGGCTTCAATAGCAGCGCATACTGGAATAACTACCGCGCCTTCTGATGCTGCAATTTCCTTGACCATTTCCACGAGGGAATTAGTGGTAACAGCTCCTTCCGCCACGTTGGCAATATAGAGCATTGGCTTGGCAGTGAGCAGATGTAAATCGCGCAAATGAATGCGTGCCTCGGGAGCAAGCCCCAGCGCGCGTACCGGCCGCCCTTCACCTAATGTAGCGCGGACCTGCTCCAAAACTTCGAGACGCACGCGTGCTTCCTTGTCACCAGCAGCCCTGACGGCCTTAACAACGCGCTGGACAGCCCGTTCCACAGTGTCAAGGTCGGCCAAGGCCAGCTCGG
Source organism: Gammaproteobacteria bacterium (assembly GCA_963575715.1). Classification (NCBI taxonomy): domain Bacteria; kingdom Pseudomonadati; phylum Pseudomonadota; class Gammaproteobacteria; species Gammaproteobacteria bacterium. Next base: position 1,737 of record CAUYTW010000357.1, read on the forward strand.
TGTGGATAATTTCAATGTCGGAACATGGATCCACCCGCCCTGCGACATGTACTACATTGTCATCCTCGAAACAACGCACAACTTGGGCAATGGCGTCAGTTTCACGAATATGCGCGAGAAATTGATTACCTAATCCCTCGCCTTGCGAAGCTCCGGCGACCAATCCAGCAATATCGACGAATTCAACCGTGGTGGGGACGATGCGTCGTGGACGCACAATCGCAGCGATTCGATCTAGGCGCGGGTCGGGTACGGAAACCACACCTACATTGGGGTCGATAGTACAAAACGGATAATTTTCGGCAGCAATTCCCGCGCGGGTTAATGCGTTGAACAGGGTAGATTTTCCTACGTTGGGCAAGCCAACGATTCCACAATTAAATCCCATGAGATGGATTCTCCTTTTGAATGGTTACCATGGACACACGCTGGCCATTAAGCTGATTCATGGCCTTCTGAAGTTGACCGGCGCAGACCCAGGGCAATACTTGTATTGCCGCATCAATGGCGTCACGAATCGCGGTTTCATCAGCGTGCGAGGGGCGATCCAAGACATGATCGATCACCGGTCGCGCGTTTCCAGGGTGGCCAATGCCGAGACGCAGGCGTGAAAATTCAGACCCAAGGTGGGCGATAATGTCGCGCAGGCCATTGTGGCCGCCATGGCCACCACCATTCTTAAGACGGGCGATGCCTGGGGGAAGATCAAGGTCGTCATGAACAACCAGAATTTCGGATGGTGCCATTTTATGGAAGCGGCTCAAAGCTGCCACTGCCTGGCCACTATGATTCATGAAGGTCGTCGGTTTGAGCAACCAGCAGTCGTCACCGTTGTGGCCGACAACGCGGCAAATCTCACCGAGAAAACGCACCTCGGGGCGCAGTTTGACGCCCGCTGCCCGCGCTAAGGTATCCACCACCCAGAAACCCGCGTTATGGCGTGTTTCCTCATAGCGCGGCCCAGGGTTACCCAGGCCGACAATGAGACGCACCGCCACGGAAATTCTGATCGAAAAAGTTAGGATTTTTTCGCTGCCGGAGCAGCGGTGGGGGCGGGAGCGACGGCTACCGCTTCAGGTGTTTCTGCCTCACCAGTACGGGTACTGCCGATGGTCACCACCGGCTGATTGGCCAATCCTCCACGGACAGCAACGCCTTCCGGCAGTTTCAGATCAGAGAGGTGAATCGTCTGGCCCATTTCCAGTGTTGCAAGGTCCACCTTGATGTATTCAGGGAGATTATCGACGAGACATTCCACGTCAATGCTGGTGAGCAGGTGGGAAACCCGTCCACCACTGGTCTTGACACCTGGTGAGATCGTTTCGTTGATAAAGTGTAAGGGTACTCGGATATGAATTTTATGGCTGGAGTCTATCCGTTGCAGATCCATGTGCATCACCATGGGTTTAGCGGGATGACGGTGAATATCCTTGAGAATGGCCCGCTCGATCTTTCCATCGATGTGAATATTCAACACATGCGAATAAAACGCCTCATGTTCGAGACGACGCAAAATTTCGCTATGGCTGAGAGTAATCGGCATGGGCGCGGCCAAGCCACCATAGACAATTGCAGGAACCTTTCCTGCGCGACGCAAACGGCGATTTTCGCCCTTTCCCAGGTGATTGCGCGGCTCGGCGTTCAGTTCAAATTCGATGGCACTCATCTTTGTCTCCGAGATACCCCTGGCTGTAGCCATGGGGAGGAAAGGAGGCGGTTTTTACAACCGTCATTAAAGCCGGTCTTTCCCGGCTGTCAGCCCGTAAGCGGTCCAGTGATGAAGAACTTTTACGGTTCTCGCTCCCATCGCCAATGTTGCAACGCGGCTTCGGTTCGATGTTTTGAACCTTGCGACAAACAGTTATCAGCTCCATCAAGTCAAAAATCTGATTTCAGATCATGTAGACTTTAATCACCAAATGCCCGCGAGAGAGCCACCCCGGCTTTAGCCGGGCAGGGAGGAAAGCGGGCGGTTTTCAGAATTAGGAGCCAGTCTTTCCCGGCTGTCAGCCTGTAAGGGCAACTCGGCTTGCGCCGGTTATGTTTGCCTCGCCAATGTTTTCAGCAGCTCTGTTCCGCTAACCGCACTTCCTTAACCCCATTAAAGATGTTTAACGGTTAACGACAGAACTACCGACTGGCACGCATCCGTAGGTGTCATGACTCCAAAAACATAGCCACGGTACTCAATAACTTAGATCGGTCAAGTTCGAACTTGTGAATTTGACTTCACAAGCCCCCGCCTTTAGGCGTGGGGTTCCTGACTAAAGCAATCAGTCCATGAACAATGAACTAACCGATTCCTCGATACTGACCCGACGCATGGCTTCGGCTAAGAGTTCAGCGATGGACAGGACGCGGATACGTTTGCAATGCCTGGCCTCGACACATAGTGGAATGGTGTCGGTCACCACTAATTCATCAAGGTCGGAACTTTCAATATTCGTTACTGCCGGACCTGATAAAACCGCGTGGGTGCAATAGGCAACAACCTTAATTGCTCCATTATTCTTAAGAGCGTGCGCCGCCTGACACAAAGTACCCGCAGTATCTACCAAGTCATCAATGATGACGCATGAGCGACCTTCGACATCGCCAATGATGTTCATCACCCTGGATTCATTAGGACGCGCACGGCGCTTGTCGATAATTGCCAAATCGGCTTCATCCAGACGCTTGGCCAATGCTCGGGCACGCACTACCCCGCCGATATCGGGAGATACCACGATTAAATGCGGATAACGGTGACGCCAGACATCGCCCAACATGAGGGGCGAAGCGTAGACATTATCCACGGGTAGGTCGAAAAAACCCTGTACCTGGTCAGAGTGCAGGTCAACCGTCAGGACACGATCCACTCCCACGCTCGCTATCATGTTGGCAACGACCTTGGCGGTAATGGGTACCCGAGCCGAACGCACCCGTCGATCCTGTCGGCAGTAGCCTAGGTAGGGAATGACTGCGGTGATGCGGGTCGCCGAGGCACGAAACATGGCATCCGCCATTACTAATAATTCCATCAAATTATCATTAGCGGGTGCGCATGTTGGTTGAACAATGAAAACGTCCTTGCCGCGAACATTTTCCAGAATTTCTACCATCACCTCGCCATCGCTAAATCGTCCGATAGTGGCTTTTCCGAGGGGAATATTAAGGTGGCTAACGAGATCACCCGCCAGGCTGGGGTTGGCATTTCCCGAGAAAACCATCATTTTTCTCTCGGCCAAACCGTGATTTACCATTCTGTCGGGAAATTGGGAAATAACGCTCATCAGTGTCCGATACTTCGTTAACTTTCGCTAACAAATGCACACTAAAACTTACGCTTTAGTGAGGAGGTATCTTTCTAAATGGTTGCAAGAAACTACAACCTCATAAAAATAAAAAAAACTTGGCTCTTACTATTTATTTTTTAATAACGCAATTGGCTGGGGTGCTAGGATTCGAACCTAGGAATGCGGGAATCAAAATCCCGTGCCTTGCCGCTTGGCTACACCCCAAAAAAATTTTATGAGTTCAATCGATTTTACGATGTTCGATCAAGGGAGAACGATTACAACCACGCGCCACAAAACCTCGCCATTCGCACGGCAGATGGTCCAAGATTAGGCTGGCGGTGGCAAGGCTGGGAAAGGATACATAGGCACAAGCTCCGGTACCTGTAAGATGTGCATCGTTACCAAGCCAATCAAGAACCATCGCTACCGATGGATGACGACGGCGAACCACACGCTCGCAATCATTTCTATCATCACCCGCGAGGAAGGCGCGCATTGTGATTGGGAAAGAATCCCGTGTCAATTCCGGATCGTTGAATATTTCCGCAGTAGTGACCCGGCAGCCAGGATTTACCACTAGATACCAGGGTTCGGGCAAATCAACCGGGGTGAGTATCTCCCCCACGCCTTCCCCCCAGGCAGCGTGTCCACGAACAAAAACCGGCACGTCCGCTCCCAGACGTAGCCCAAGTTCCGCCAGCTCATCCTCGGACAGACCCAGCTCCCACTGTTGGTTCAAGGCTACCAATACCGTTGCCGCGTTGGAACTCCCACCTCCCAATCCACCGCCTATAGGTAACACCTTGTCCAGCGCGATATCCACCCCACAGGTAGTTCCGGTTTCCCGTTGGAGGAGCCGCGCTGCGCGTATCGTGAGATCCTGTTCCGCATTTATTCCAGGTAGGTCAATGATCCTATTTATCAGATGATCCTTTCGTACCCGTAGATGTAACGTGTCACCATAATCCAAAAATTGAAAAACAGTTTGCAGGGTATGGTAACCATCCATGCGTCGCCCTGTGACGCGCAACATGAGATTTAGTTTCGCCGGGGCGGGCCATGATTTAAACATGACCATTCCTTCGATTGATTCTTGTTCTAGCTTCTGAATTCTGGATAATTCACATCTTTTTCAATAAAGTTTTTGAACTCAATCATGTTGCTTCTAAAATAATCCGATTTGAATGAAAAAATAAAATTATTTTCATCAGAATGATGATTCAAAATTTCAATTCCAATCAGACCGCCAAAATTTAGTTTGCAGTTTTTTTTGTTCCATACTTCTAGTTCTTTTATGAATTCACTGTCATTATTTATTTTAACTGTAAACAACAAAATATTGTGTTTATCGAAATGCGCATTATTGATAATGAAGTTAATCAGATCATTTGATATTGTAAAATTATCCACGAAAATTTCCCCCTTGAATAAAAAATTATTTTTTTAGCATGAAAAACACAAGAATTTTTAATTAATTTTTTCAAGTAATTTATCTCGGGCGACTTGCGCAACATTCCGTACCGCGCCACGCGCAGCGGATGTAGTCATTACCGCGTAGGCGCGCAAGGCTGCCGATACCGGACGTTCACGGTTCACAGGTTTCCAGGCAGTGCCTTTTTTGGCTTCCATGGCGGCGCGTCGTTGCGTCAATTCTGCTTCGGCAACCACGACCCTAATGATTCGATTGGGAATATCGATTTCAATAATATCACCCTCCTCCACGAGGGCAATATTACCGCCCTCAGCTGCCTCGGGAGAGACATGACCAATGGAAAGTCCCGAAGTACCACCAGAGAAGCGACCATCGGTAACGAGCGCGCACGCCTTGCCAAGTCCCTTGGATTTTAGATAACTCGTGGGATAAAGCATTTCCTGCATTCCCGGCCCACCGCGTGGCCCCTCGTAACGGATAACAACTACATCGGATGGGCGGATACGATCACCGAGGATTCCTTCCACCGCCGCTTCCTGGCTCTCAAAAATGCGCGCTTTGCCAGTAAAAACTAAGCAGTCGGGATCTACCCCGGCGGTTTTCACGATACAGCCGTCACACGCCAGATTGCCGTACAACACCGCCAAGCCACCATCTTGGCTGTAGGCATGGCCGATGTCACGAATACAGCCGCCCACGCGGTCCAGATCCAAGTTAGGCCAATGATTGGCCTGACTGAAGGCGGTTTGCGTGGGCACACCGCCCGGCGCGGCAAGATAGCGGCGGCGCACGGTCTCATCGTGGTTCCGCATCACGTCCCAATATTCGATGGCTGCACCTAGAGTCGAGGCGTGAATCGTACCCACTTCCCGATGAATCAGTCCCGCCCGATCAAGCTCGGCAAGGATTCCGATGACTCCACCGGCTCTGTGGACATCTTCCAGATGATAGATCGAGCTAGAGGGCGCTACCTTGCACAGGTTCGGGATCTTGCGCGAGAGGCGGTCGATATCGGCCATGGTGAAATTCACTCCGGCTTCTTGCGCGGCGGCGAGGATGTGCAGCACGGTGTTAGTGGATCCGCCCATGGCGATATCTAGGGCCATGGCGTTCTCAAAAGCACTGAAATTGGCAATGGATCGCGGTAGAACAGCGGCGTCATCCTGTTCATACCAACGTCGCGTAAGCGCCACGATGGATCGTCCCGCTTCCAGAAACAGCTCGCGGCGCTCAATGTGGGTAGCCAGTAGCGAACCATTGCCAGGTAGCGCCATCCCGAGGGCTTCTACCAAACAATTCATAGAATTCGCGGTGAACATTCCAGAACACGAGCCACAAGTCGGACAGGCGGAACGTTCATAGATAACGGTTTCGGCCTCGCTGACCTCGGGATTGGCGGCGGCAACCATGGCATCTACCAGGTCAAGATTAAACAATTTACCCCGAATCTCCGCCTTTCCAGCTTCCATTGGTCCACCCGAGACAAAAATCGTCGGAATGTTCAAACGTAACGACGCCATCAACATTCCAGGAGTAATTTTGTCGCAATTGGAAATACACACCAATGCGTCAGCGCAATGGGCGTTGACCATATATTCAACAGCGTCGGCGATCAATTCCCGGGAAGGCAGAGAGTAAAGCATTCCACCGTGGCCCATAGCAATGCCATCATCCACGGCAATCGTATTGAATTCCTTGCCTACGCCTCCAGCACGTTCAATTTCTGCGACCACTAATTGGCCAAGATCTTTGAGATGGACATGACCAGGCACGAATTGAGTGAAGGAGTTAGCTACAGCAATGATCGGCTTACAGAAATCGGTGTCGGTCATGCCAGTAGCACGCCACAAGGCGCGGGCACCAGCCATGTTGCGGCCGTGGGTGGTGACGCGAGAACGATAGGCAGGCATATTGGACCTCAATAATTTTGAATTAGGGCCGTAGTTATTGAAAAAATCGATGAAATTTTTCCGGCTTATGTATCAAGTCCAGTTTAAACTTTGTTTCTGATCTCGATGCCCAGCGCTCGCAATTAATGTTCAAATCTACGAAGCGAACCAGTTGGCCAAGATCTTTGAGATGGACATGACCAGGCACGAATTGAGTGAAGGAGTTAGCTACAGCAATGATCGGCTTACAGAAATCGGTGTCGGTCATGCCAGTAGCACGCCACAAGGCGCGGGCACCAGCCATGTTGCGGCCGTGGGTGGTGACGCGAGAACGATAGGCAGGCATATTGGACCTCAATAATTTTGAATTAGGGCCGTAGTTATTGAAAAAATCGATGAAATTTTTCCGGCTTATGTATCAAGTCCAGTTTAAACTTTGTTTCTGATCTCGATGCCCAGCGCTCGCAATTAATGTTCAAATCTACGAAGCGAACCAGTTTTATCGTAGTTCAGTCTTTCGACTTCACTGAGTATGGTTGAATCTTCATCTAAACATGAAAATGAAAATAAAAAACAAATAAATAATTGATAATATAATTCTTTTTTAAGAATAGTGACTCAACACTTTGCCTTCGAATACAGAGCTAAAACTGAATCTTGTATATCTTGTGGTTCCATATATATGAAAATTATATCTATTTTCTGAAATACGCTATTTCAAAGACTTAGCAAGTGAAACCTTTTCAATAATAAAAGGTTAATTATACCTGCAAAATTTCAGTACTGTCAAACTGTTGGCTATTTTTGAGCTACGACACTAATGTAGGATTTATTATTAACTGTAAGTAATGATTAACAATTCAGATACTATGTATGAGTCTATAGACGATACGCTATCCCTTACTTGGTATGAATGCCAGGCCGTCTCGCTCAAATCTGGTGAAGAAACGCCTTGACTATTATCAAAAATTTTTATAAATTACTAATTTTAGTAGTAATCATGTTCTAGCGTACGGTACCGGGTAAAGTCCCGGCAGCGGTGCGTATAAACCTTGAGGTCGATCCATGAAACCGGACATTCACCCTGCTTACCAAGAAATAACTGTAACCTGTGGTTGTGGAAATAGTTTTCAAACACGATCCACTCTTTCGAAAAATCTCCATGTGGAAGTATGTTCAGCCTGCCACCCTTTTTACACGGGTGAACTGCGCAGTCGTATTCTGGATACCGCAGGGCGGGTTGACAAATTCATGCGCAAGTACGGAAAAAAATAAAGATACGCTATGTCCGAAGCATTGCACGGAGCGGCTCTTGAATACCATGCCAAGCCGCGTCCGGGAAAGTTGGAAATTGCTCTTACCAAGCCGTGTGGCACTCAAAGGGAATTAGGTCTTGCATACAGCCCCGGAGTCGCCGCTCCAGTGCGAGAAATCACCGCTAACCCGGAGGCAGCTTATCTTTATACTGCTAAAGCGAATTTAGTAGCGGTAATCACCGATGGCACGGCAGTTCTTGGCTTAGGCAACGTAGGTGCCTTGGCGGGAAAACCTGTCATGGAAGGAAAGGGAGTACTTTTCAAAAAATTCGCGGATATCGATGTTTTCGATATTGAGGTCAACGCGAAATCTCCGGCGCATTTTGTAGATGTAGTGACGGCTATTGCACCCACCTTCGGAGCGATTAATTTAGAAGATGTCGCAGCGCCTCATTGTTTTGAGATTGAAACCGCTTTAATGAATCGTCTGGATATCCCAGTTTTTCACGATGATCAACACGGCACCGCCATTATTGTCGCTGCCGGTTTAATGAATGCATTGGAACTCCAGGGAAAAAAATTGCCTGATGTTCGTATTGTATGCCTGGGTGCGGGAGCGGCGGGCATTGCTTCTATGCGGCTACTCGTTGCTTTGGGTGCGGACCGCGAAAATATGTTGTTGGTGGATCGTCAGGGAGTTCTCCATGGTGAGAGCAGCGACCTCAACCCATATAAAAGCGAATTTATTTGTGAATGTCCCGAGCGTACCCTGCGGGATTCGATGGCCGGGTCAGACGTTTTTATCGGTGTAGCTGCCGCAAATCTGGTTGATGAGGTCATGTTGCGCGCCATGGCTCCACGTCCGGTGGTTTTCGCCCTATCCAATCCCGATCCTGAGATCCATCCCGTCCGCGCCCACGCGGCGCGTAATGACTTGATAATCGCCACTGGGCGTACTGATTTTCCCAATCAAGTCAATAATGTTCTTGGTTTTCCCTATATCTTTCGAGGCGCTTTGGACATCCGTGCGCGCCAAATTACTCGAACCATGCACATTGCCGCAGTTCAGGCGTTGCGTAATTTGGCTCAAGAGCCAGTACCTGCCGAGGTTCTTGCCGCGTATCACCTCGATCATCTGGAGTTTGGACCAGATTACATTATCCCAAAACCGTTCGACCCTCGTCTCCGTGAATGTATCCCTCCCACCGTGGCCCGGGCTGCCATTGTTGCTGGGGTCGCACGTCTTCCTTATCCTGCCCACTATCCATCCCAAACCTTCTAAATGGTTACTAAAAAGGGACGATATGTCGGAAATGGAGCTTTTCCATCAAGTTGAGAAATTTCTAATTTTCAAGGAGTAATATATATGCAGGCTAATCCTATATTTTATAAAGAAATTGTTCCACTGGATCGCAACCATCATGCTCGCTTATTTTTAGCGCCACGGACTAATTATCGCTACGCGTGCGCGACTAATTCAGTATTTCTGGCCGTTGCCGAATTTTCTCGGGCATCCCATGAATATCCGATTGTTTTCGGAGATGATGGTCAAACTACTTTCCCCTTGGCCATATTAGGGCTGCGTGACGCGGAAAATTTATTTGTCACCGTGGAAGGAAAATGGAACGCGACCTATGTGCCCGCCTATGTACGTCGCTATCCTTTTATCCTGTCTACCCAGCCAAATTCAGATACCCTCACGGTGTGTATTGATCGAGCCTATCCCAACCTCAACAGTGAACAAGAAGGGCTGGCGTTGTTCGAGGAAGGCCGGGAAAGCACTTTTTTGCAAGAATCAGTGGACTTTCTCAAAGATTTTCAAACTCAATACGCACTTACCCTACAGTTTAGTACTCGGCTTAAAGATCTAGGAATACTGGAATCAATGCAAGCCAATGTACAACTTGACACTGGATTGAAATTGAACATGGGAGGATTTTTTGTGGTTAATCGCCAACGATTGATTAATCTTTCTGCAGAGCAAATTAAGGAATTGGCATGTGACGGAACGCTTGAATTAATTTATCTCCATCTTAATTCACTTGAAAATTTTGGACGCTTGATTGGATTTTTACCCACTAGATCGACAAATAATTTAGCTAATACGCCAACTGCGGGTAGTGCCTAAAATTATTTATGTTATCCATCACTGAATAATTATCTTCAGTGTGCATTTGTTAGCAATAAATTAAAAAATAAGTATCAGTAGTAGTTAACTTTTCCTAACGTATTGACATGGCCATTCAACGCGCGGTATCGGAAAAAAACAATCGCACAGCATGTGGACGCCAAGCCGAGAATCGGGCGCGCCATTTTTTAGAAACGCGTGGATTAAGCCTTCTCGCCTGCAACTACCGTGCGCCTTGCGGTGAACTTGACTTAATCATGCGTGATGGAATGAGCGTAGTGTTTATTGAAGTACGGCTACGTCGCTCATCACGTTTCGGAGACGCAGTTGAAAGCGTGAATGCTCGCAAGTGCGCACGAATTACCGCTACCGCTGCTCACTATCTGCAACGACACCGAGAATTGGCGAATCAGCCATGTCGTTTCGATGTAGTTGCTTTCTCCGGACCAAATGAAATCGCCGAACCACGCTGGCTTAAAGGAGCGTTTGGCGTATAATTTTGGGTATATTCGGAAATAAAGATGGTAAATGGGTTAACCGTTTTCCAAAACTGATCTATTTATTTCATAACAAATAGAGTTCGATTTTTGCTTCATCACGCATTCGGTGAACACATAACCTATAGTAAATCACCCCACGGCTAAAGCCGGGGGCTTTAATGGAAGAAAGCCTGGTTTAC
>CAUYTW010000358.1 GCA_963575715.1 Gammaproteobacteria bacterium
ATAATGTATAGGTTAGTATAATTATGTACAAGTTTCAAGACTCAGTTACGAACCCGTTGCATGTGGCAGCGGTGCCAGGTAACCAATAATAAGTAATAATATTCCTACTCCAAGAAAGGAAATAATTCGCGCTAGCGTGCCATGATTGACTAATTCAATAAAAAATAATTTAGCCACAACGACTGCAAGCAGCGTAGCGCCCGCCATCCAGCCATGGCGCCAACCACGACGGGTCGCTGTAGCCATCACGGTCAACGCGAGGGTGCTCCACAATAGCGATAGGGAGGCTTGAAAGGTCGAAGAGGCGAACAATTCGCGCCAGTGATAGGGAATATCGTCCCAATGGTGGACTGTACGTGCCACGATCCCGTTCAGTAGGAGAAAAACGCTGGCGACGAATGCTTTGACCAATTTTCCGCTATGGATGACAGTCCAGGGACGACATTCGTGGGTTATGGCTTTCCACCAGCGCGGCAACATCAAAAACACAAAAGTAATGGCGAAATCCAGGGGATTGAATAGAGGGACATAACTCAGTAGCCAAGCAGCACCATCATTGGCAATATTGACGTAGAGTGCCCAGCTCCAGGCGAAAGCCAGCAGCGGTCCACATCCATGATGGAGATAAACCGCACGATACTTGTTCCAAGGCCAGTGCGACACACCTGGTCCGCGTTCCATCACCCACCACGCCAATCCCGCAGGCGCAATCCCCCAGGCGATGATTTCCCATGCGCTCACGGGGCCATCGATCCACCAGACCATCAAACCGTTTATTTCCGAGGCCAGCAACCAGGCTAACATCCACAGAGTTGCTGCATGCCAAAGATGGCGGATTTGCACGTTCGGAAAGTCACCGTCCAGCACCCACAGACCAGCATATTGAACGACAAAGGCTAAAATCCAGACACTCCACCAGATCGTCCACGACCAGGCGTTGGCGTAAAAATAGTGATACGCGCCAATGTCCAGGATTACCATTCCTGGCAACAATAACGCAGTGGGCACTGCCACTAGGTGTGAACGCAAAGTGTGACGAAGGACGATGCCAGCGAACGCTGTGGTGGTAAGGAAAAACAACAGAACGCTGCGAACCGATCCAGGCATTACGAATCGCTCAATTTCATGGCCACCTGTCGTATACCACCACCACAACCCCCAGCCCAGCAACAAGCCCTTCACAACGTGCTCCCAAGAACGCAATGATTCGCGGTGGTAATCTAGTTGAAGGCTAGAGAACATTCCGGCAAGGGCGATGAGCAGACCTCCCAAACAACGCGAGTTGAGTAGTGGCAGTGTTGTACTGTGTTCAACCCAGCTGAGGGCGAGGATGCCTCCCCCTGCGATTAGCTGCAACAATGAACCAGCAATTCGTGTTAAAAGGCGAGCCTGGCGTGCGCCGATCCACACGAGCGCCGTTCCTTCCAAGGCCCAGGCCGCAGAAGTCCAATGTCCATCGACCGCCAGCGGGATCGCGAGGGTGGTGAATGCCGTCCCCAAGGCTAAGAATGATTCACATAGCAGGCGTAGCCGTTCCCCCTCGCGCCGCCATAGCCAGGCGGCCAAGCCAAGATAAAAGCCTCCCAGGGCAAGGGCGCTCCAAGCCATGCCAAATTTAAAGTGAGATACTACCCCTGCTTGAAGGCCCGTAGTCACGACCGGTAAACCAAACACTAATCCGCCATCGACGAGTCCCTTGAGTTGTGGAGGTTGGCGCAAGGCGAATAGCACCGCAACCATCACATACATCAAAAAAAACAAGATCAGGAAAGGTTCTGTAGTGTAAAAATGAGACGGCTGATACTGAAAAAATCCCCAAAGGCCGCTAATTACAAAGGTGAACAAAAAACCAAACAAATTCAGTGAACGCCAAGCCTTGAACCACGCCAGCCCCAAAACACCAGTATTAAGCAATCCGTAATAGCTGAATAATTGAACATGATTACCATCACCTGTGGATACCAACACCGGCGCGAGATAACCACCAATCGCGCCAAAAAATGATAATGCGGGAGCGTCCTGGCCAAGAGCGAGCAATGCGGAAAAAATGGCAATTACCACCAATAATGGAAAGGCCAATTCTGGCGGTATTAGTCCAAAACGAAGCGCAACAAACACCGTTAGATACCAAACTCCGATCCCACCTCCCTGCATGATCATGGCATACCCAGGCCGCAGACAGCGTAAATGCCAACCGATGAAAAGCAGTATTATCCCGGCCAGAGCGGTAGCGATGAAACGCCATTCCAGGGGAATATATATCCCCATGGTTACATGCTTGAAAAGAAACGCGATGCCAAGGAATACCAATATCACGCCAACCCGTGCTAATGGATTTTCTCCGGCAATTAGTGACCATAACCGCCAAGGAAATTTGGATGAAGATTTAATTGTAGATCCTTCCTGCCCGTAATTGCACGGTGGCTCATGAATAACCGGATCAGTAATAGCGGTGGATGATTCACTGGAATTAATGATAACTTGGAGGGGCGCGGTAATATTCGCTACAATCAATTCGTTAAGCTGATTTTCCAACCTGGTGATTCGATTGCGCAATCGCCATTGCTCACCAATCAACCAAGCAAAGATTGCACCTAGTAAAGGAGCACTGTTCGAAGATAGAAACTCACGGCCAAGAATAGTACCTAGAATAATCAGGAATAGTGTGGTCAGATTCAACATTATCGAATAACCTATGGATCATCACCAGATGCTCTCATTCGTTGAGATTTGATAAAATGAACTTAGTTCATGTAATTCGTTGGGCGGGAATAATGCTGGTAGCATTGCTCGCTGCCTGCGCTCAAGACCCTTTCTACTGGTTGCTTTCTCCGCCGCGAGCGCGAGTGATTTCTCGTTTTTTCCTTCCACCCTCAGGCACCGACGTAGTTGGAACGCTCGTCGCGGTCCATGCGTATCCCCAGGATACCCTGTCGGATATTGCACGTTATTTTGATGTAGGCCATGACGCCATTTTGAACGCTAATCCGAAAGTAGACCCCTGGTTGCCTGGAAAAAGCACGCGCATCCTCATTCCCACCCAGCATATTCTGCCACCTGGAACACGTCGCGGCATTGTCATCAATCTTGCAGCCTTACGTCTTTATTATTATCCCGCCGACAATCGAACGGTAATTACCCACCCCACTGGAATCGGGCGAGAAAATTGGGCTACTCCCCAAGGCAGCACCAAGGTTATCGCTAAGGAAATCGATCCCCCTTGGCGTATACCACTTTCCATCCGTAGCGAGCACGCGAGTCAGGGTAATCCACTACCCGCAATCTTGCCTGCCGGCCCCAATAATCCATTGGGTCAATATGCCTTACGTCTCGGTGTTCCAGGCTATTTAATCCACGGTACCAATCGACCGTATGGCATTGGTATGAGGGTAAGTCACGGCTGCATTCAGCTTTATCCAGAAGACATTTCCGCCCTATTTCCGAATGTACCGATTGGAACACAAGTAACCATCATCAATTATCCCTATCTCATAGGCCGCGTCGCTGGTCGTCCCTACCTGGAGGCTCATCCTCATAACGAAGACGACACCAACAATCAAAAAATAGAAATTATGGAACGACTACATCAAGTTATGCTGGAAACGGGCGTTACTTCCGCTGAAATAGACTGGAACCGTGCGTTGACCGCCGCACGGATGGCCTTGGGAGTACCGCTTCCTATCTATCGTGGGGCACCCGTGGCCGAGGCAATGCTTGCTGCGGTTTCATTGGTGGAAACTGGCGTAATTGCAGGAACCTGGGAGCCGGTGGCCAGATAGAAATTATGTTGATGGTCAATGTATCCTGTCTTTTGGTGCGCTACAATTACCTAATAATTTTTTTGTTCCTAAAGATTATCGTAAACCTCACTACATCACTCTACATTTTTATGAATAACCATGTGGTGATGACACGGGCTGAAGCTGAATCAGCCGCCAACCATTTGCACAACAACAAGCTACTATCAGGCAGGCTTATTACAGAGGAGACCCAGTGGATACGCAGAACACGTATAATTACACGGTGGTACGCCAGTTCGCCGTCATGGCGTTGGCCTGGGGTATCATTGGCATGGCTATCGGCGTGTGGATTGCCTCTGAGCTGGCGTTTCCATCACTGAATTTCGACATCCCGTGGCTTACTTTCAGTCGTCTGCGTCCGTTGCATACCAATATTGTGATTTTTGCCTTCGCGGGCAATGTGTTGTTCGCCACCTCGTATTATGTGGCGCAACATACCTGTCAGACTCGACTGTTTGGTCCAAGCCTTGCTACGTTTACTTTTTGGGGCTGGCAATTCGCCATGGTGCTTGCAGTTTTTACTCTGCCATCGGGCATGTCGAGCGGCAAGGAATACGCCGAACTGGAATGGCCCATTGATATCCTTATCGCTGTGGTGTGGGTGATTTACGCCATTGTATTCTTTGGCACGCTAACAAGACGTAAAACTCCCCAAATCTATGTGACCAACTGGTTTCACGGTGCCTATATTCTCGCGTTCGCCATGCTTCATCTCATCAATAGCGCCGAATTACCAGTGAGTTTCTGGCCGATGAAGTCTTATTCGCTATATCCTGGTGCGGTGGATGCCATGGTAGCGTGGTGGTATGGCCATAATTTTGTGGGTCTCTTTATAACCGTGGCCTTCCTCGGAACAATGTATTATTTTCTCCCCAAGCAGATCGAACGACCGATTTATTCCTATCGACTGGCCGTAGTTCATTTTTTTGCGATTATCACCTTTGCGGCATGGTCAGCTCCCCAGCATTTACTTTACAGCGCGTTACCCGATTGGACGCAATCATTAGGAATGGTCTTTTCCGTGCTGTTATTGCTTCCGTTGTGGGGAGGATTGATTAATGGTCTCATGACTATGTCTGGATGCTGGAATAAAATGCTCACCGATCCTGTTCTTCGGTTTATCGTTGGCGCGTTGCTTTTTTATGGCATCTCGACCCTTGAAGGTTCCATCATGGCGATTAAGACCGTCAACGCTTTTATTCACTATACGGATTTAGCAGTAGGTCACGCCCATTCGGGAGGATTTGGTTGGATCGGTTTCCTTTCTATCGGTGTGCTCTATATCCTGTTACCACAAATTTTTCATCATGAACGCATGTATAGCATCCGACTTATTATCGCGCATTTCTGGTTTGCTATTCTTGGCGTGGCGCTGTATCTGGTTGCCATGGGATATTCTGGAATAATGCAGGATAAGATGTGGCGCGCCATGAATGATGACGGGACTCTAACTTATCGTTTCGTAGAATCGGTGCAAGCGATCCATTATCTTTATATTTTGCGTGCTATTGGCGGTTTACTGTATTTGATCGGCATGTTCCTGATGGCCTATAACGTTTGGAAGACCATCCACGTTTCACGCGAGCGTGTATGTCATGGTCATGGCCATGGTCATCGCCACCCTGCCAAATCAAGCCATTCAGCTCATCCAGCGCACACGGAACATTCCGACCATGGAAGACATGCTCATTCTGCTGCTTCAAGCCATGCCCACGACATAAATCACTCGACTCCATCAGGCCACCATTGAGGAATTCAATCATGAATTATGAATTCGTTGAAAAAAAATTGGGATGGCTGGTGACTATCATTCTGATGGTGATTAGCCTGGGTGGTTTAGCGGAAATCGTGCCTCTCTTCTTCAGTTTTACCTCAGAGATCGGTTCGGTGGTAGAGCCAATCAGAAATTTGCAACCCTACGACGCTTTGCGTCTGGAAGGCCGTGATATCTATATTCGTGAAGGTTGCTCGTTGTGTCATTCTCAGATGATTCGTCCTTTCCACGCAGAAACCGAACGCTATGGCCACTATTCGATGGCTGGCGAATCGGTATATGACCATCCCTTTCTTTGGGGTTCTAAACGTACTGGCCCTGATCTGGCAAGGATTGGGCGTCGCTATAGCAATTCCTGGCATCAAGAGCACCTGCGTCACCCAAGTGCGGCCGTGCCAAAATCCATTATGCCTGCTTACCCCTGGCTGGAAAAAAACACCCTGGATGAAACATTGACCGTGACTAAAATGCGGACAATAAATACTCTCATCACGCTTACCTGTCAAAAATGCAAAACGTACTCCGAAAAGGAGATCGAGGAAGGTCCATCGAAAGTGCGGGGTAAAACGGAAGAAGATGCATTGATTGCCTATCTCAATGGTGATCCCGAACAACCAGGTGGTCTTGGTCGGCTGCACTTCCAGATGAGATAAAAATATGGACTTTTTATTAATAATTCACCAAGTCTACACCGTTCTTCTTTTTCTGTTGTTCATGGCGATCATTGGCTGGGCCTGGAATGGAAAGCGCCAATCTTCCTTTCATGACGCATCATTGTTGCCGTTTCTGGACGATTCTTCTGAAATTGTGGCTGCCAAGCTTATTAAGGAGAACTTTTGTAAATCACCCCACGACTAAAGCAGGGAGCTTTAATTGAATAAATCCTGATTTACCAGCCTAAGTTCAAAACATCGGACTACGTTGCAACGAAGCACAAGACTCACCTACGAATGCTTCCTCAGTTCGTAGCTCTGAAAGCGGCGAATGCAGACAACCTTAGGGGTAGGACGAAACGGTTTGTCGCAAGGTTCAAAATCTTGTCCTGCGCGAAGTCGCAGGAATCGAACTGAAGCTGCGCTGCAACTTTGGCGAGGGGAGCCACACCGCAAGGTGTGTGTCACCAGGCCCGTAAGGGCTGACAGCCGGGAAAGACCGGCTTTTTTGACTGACGGTTTTTTCCGCTAAAACCGTGTCCTTTCCTCCCCACGGCTAAAGCCGGGGGTATTTCGGAGACAATGATGAGTGACTTTTGGAGCGAATGGATCATTGTCCTCACCGTAACAAGCCTTTTCACTGGTTACGGACTGGTCTGGTGGGGTGCCAAACGCTCTACTGACAACGTCAGCGAGGATAAACTCCGTCCTGGATACAATGATTATTCAATACCACACACATGGTTGTATCTGTTTTATCTCAGCCTGCTTTTTTTTGTAGTATATTTTTCCCTTTATCCCGGGCTGGGAAAATTTACTGGTGTGTCGAAATGGACTTCACAAGGTCAATATGACCAGGAACGCAAGCAATACAATGCGCAATATGCAGATAAATTCAATCAGTATTTATCGCGTCCCATAACCGAAGTAGCAAAAGATCAGGCTGCACAACAAATAGGAAAACGCCTATTTCTGGCTTATTGTTCAAACTGCCATCAAGTCAGTAAAGAAGAAGAAAATCTTCACTATCCAAACCTTTCTGATAAAGATTGGCTTTGGGGTGGCGAGCCAGAACGAATTAAAGAAACCATTATTAAAGGGAGAACTGGCATCATGCCCGCGTGGGGTGCCATTTTGGGAGAAAAGGAAATTTCGGAAATAGCGAATTACGTAATGACTCTCTCTAATAGAAAACCTAGAGATCAGGAAAAAGTAACTGTAGGCCACGAAAAATTCGTGATTTATTGTCAGCTTTGTCACGGTGCCGACGGAAAGGGCGATCCGCGCGTGGGTGTTCCTAACCTTACCGATCAAATCTGGTTACATATTGCATCACGAGAAGTGGCAACCGATGCTAGATTAGAAGCAGGAATCAAACAGGCCATTGCGAATGGTTTTGTTAATTCTATGCCACCCCACTGGAAGATGCTCGATCAAGCCAGAATTCACTTATTGGCTAGTTACGTCTACGGTTTGTCCAATTAAGTCAATCACCCTCGACCCTAACGGGATCGAGGGGGCTAGTGGGGTGACCTATAATGCTAATTAATTGATTAGCATTACCAAATGCCCGCGAGAGAGCCACCCCGGCTTTAAGCCGGGCAGGGAGGAAAGCGGACGGTTTTCAGAATTAGGAGCCGGTCTTTCCCGGCTGTCAGCCTGTAAGGGCAACTCGGCTTGCGCCGGTTATGTTTGCCTCGCCAATGTTTTCAGAGCTTGTTCTGCTAACCGCACTTCCTTAACCCCATTAAAGATGTTTAACGGTGAGCGACAGAGCTACGGACTGGCACGCATCCGTAGGTGTCATGACTCCAAAAATGTAGTCCGATACTTTGGACTTAGGCTGGTCAAGTTCGAACTTGTGAATTTGACTTCTCAAGCCCCGCCTTTAGCTGTGGGGTTCCTGACTGAAAGATTTTTAATCCACTACGCTGGAGAGGTCATCCAAATTCGGCGCTGAAACTCCAGGCTTCAGCCATGGTGAAGAAGCGTCGTCCTCTTGTTTATTCTTGAAGTTGCCGGTCTTTCCCGGCTGTCAACCCTTACGGGTCTGATAATGCGAGTCTTACGACCCAGATCCCATCGCTAATGTTGCAATACAGCTCAGTTTTATTTCTGGAACTTTTCGACAATCCGTTGCGTACTATTTCCGTAGCTCTGTCTACATCTGTCGTTTTCAGAAAATTTGGAGTTGCCTGTCTGCCGACAAGTAGGAGGAAGCGCACCAGTCTGAGTCTTTTATTTTGTTGCAGCATAGCCCAATTTCCCGAACTCAGGCTGATAAACCAGGCTTTATCCATAAAGCCCCAATTTTAGCCGTGGGGTAATTTATGACTCCCTGGAATAGTTCTAAAAATTTATAAATTTATGGACTAATCCGTCCTGCGATATCTGAAGAAATACTAGGCATCCGGTTGTTCTTGCGATACAGGTAGTCTCCTGTCAACGCACCTATCACGGCACTCGTCATCATCGGTAGCTGACTTGTCGTCATGGTACGAAGAGCATTTGTCGCCCCTACCCTGTATGCAGCCCTGCTTACCGCTCCGGGTACAGCCCTGGTTACCATTGAACCACCTGGCAACAGGTTATATACCAAAACGCCGGCGATGGCACCTAGTCCAATCGACAATACACGACTGTCGAAAAGGGGAACCGATCCATTCGCTACAGCTTCATTTACTGAATCAATTGCCTGTATTGCTTCAGGTGGAATGGTCTGAGGAGACAGAGCGGGGATTGGTTCTGCGAGGACTGGTCCAGCGAGGACGGTGGATAAAGCAACAAAAGCAAGCATTTTTGCGGACTTCATCGATTATTCTCCAGTTGGTTGTTGGTAGAAAGTACATTAATTACTCCGTTTGACCGAGGAGTGCCAACGCAATCCCGGACAGAGCATTATAAACAGCGTCCACGGTAAGACGCGCGTTGGCTTCCTTTAACCAACGCACAACAAGGGCGGCGGCTGGGCCATCAAGGCGCTCAATCAGCTCCACGGCACCGCGTAGATCATCCTCGGTCAATCGGTCCGTTGCAGAGATAACCAATTGTTGCCGCGGATTAGGTTGCGATGAAGAAAATGGAATGAAAACCATGTTCACCCAGCTAAACGCCCAATTAACCCAATTTTGGTCTGTTTGTTCCAGCAGAGGTTGAAGTTTCGGAATCAAAATAAGCCCAAAACCATCACGTAGTTCAGCTACGGTAGCGATTCCTACTGCCGCATGAGGAGTAAGAATCGCCAGTGTCTTTGATAAACCTGGTTCATTCCGACTCATCTGACGGACAAGAGACAGTTCTGACTCAAAGGGAAGATGAGTTTGACTAGCAATTCGCAGCTGAAATATCGCCAGCGCGAGGCGATTGTTAGCGAGTTGATCCGCCAAGCCTTGCTCTGCCTGGGAAAATCGTTTTCCAATCTCCTCGTTGGAGGCTTCCAATACTTCTATTCGATGCAACAGATTTCCGGTGGAGAGTGATGATGAACCACCATCCTGCAAGGCAAGAGTTACACCACCCACCATCACTAAAGCCATCAGAATTCCCACTACCATTACCGACCGATAACCGATCCTTCCGTAACAGGAAATCAATTGTCCTAATCGATTCGGAAAATAATAAAGTGGCAGAAAAGAAAATCGCATCGTTAATAACAGCACTGAAATATTTTACGGATAAATACGACGAGATTATTAACTTAATTTTGATTTAAGTGAGTAATCTAGAGATCGCCTAATTTTTTTTCTCTTTTGAAAGAGACCGAACATTGCGCTCCACTCGTTGAATAGCGCGCATCAGAGTACCGCTTTCCTCTCCGAGAAAAGTCTGTTTCGGCGTCATAATGAAAGATACGTCAGGAAGTGGCAAAAGTTTTACCTTGAGTGTAGACACTTGATAATCACCACCGGTATTGACGGACATCACGGTTTTTATGATTTTCCGCTGAAGGGACGCGTATACACCAGGACTCGCACGTTCCCACTCCTCAAGCAATGATTCAAGGTTTTCATAATCAGCTTCGCTAAGTTCGCTTGATTGGCCGAACTTAAAACTCAATCCAGGGATAATACCAACATCGGTATCAATCTCCTTGAGCTTGTATCCAGCATAACCCAATAACTTGAAAAGTTGACCTGCGTCTTTCTTAGATACTGAATTAGTTAGGCTAGCAGGAGTAGGTGGGATAATCCAAGAAAATACATTATCTCGTAAAACTCCCCATACCCATCCCACAGTTTGGGTTGAATAAGTCCAAACTATGCCCACAGTACTCAGACGTTCATCAACCAGATCAACGGGTAAAGAAGTAATCTCCTCGACTGTGCTTGTGGCTGAAGGTGAGGATGCTCCAATAGCGTTAATGGGTACTCCAAGGAGAGCCATGATCAACATGGCTCCCGTTAAAAAATGAGGAAATAATTTAGTATTCATGTTGTTTGTTCTCTTTATTTGATTAAAAGGACCCGTTAACGATCAAGGATAGTAAGACGTAAGCTGGACACGCGAATTTGATCACGTATTTTCGGTTCTAATGGAAACACACCAAGCTTGGCCAGATATCCACTTGGACCCATTGTGGATTCACGAGTAGTCTCAGTAATGAATTCACGTAGACCCGATACTAAGCCACGGTTGCGGTAATTTTTGACATGCGCGCGTTTAACCAAATAATAAAGCGGACGCGTAAATGGATATTGCCGTTGAGCGACGGTTTCGTGATTTGGAACTACACCATCGAAGGGTTGTAATTTCAAGAATTCCTGATGTTCCGTCGCAAAGCGCAAAGGTATGACCGCCAGCGTGCCGGGAGGAGATGATGCCAAGGTTTGTACTACATTTCGATCATAAGGAGTGTCCAATTCAATGGTACGTCCATCCTCGCGCATGCTGATACATTGCTTAACTCGAGTATCGGAATCAAAGATGGTTTTAATTTCCATAATTTTGCGACACGCTCCCTGCAACATCCGGTCTTCAAGGAAGGCTCGTCCCCCTAAACTACGAACAGGCACAATCATGCGAATTTCCGTATTTGGCAAACTGGGATCTACTTCATGCCAACGACTGTAGGTATTTGGAATGAAATCATTGAAATCTTTAGGTAATTCGGCAGCAACGGCCTTATACATGGATACAAGGGTCAATGGATAATCCTGGTCGTCACGACGAGAGACGATACCTGCAGCCTCGTAACCCACCGGAATTTCGATAATGTCAGTTACTCCATGCGCTCGACAGTCTTCGAGTTCGCTGGAACGCATGCGGCGAGAGAGTGCCACAACATCGGGAGTATCAAGCCCTGTTCCGGAGCAAAATGCTTCAATACCACGGGTCGTTCCTTTAGTGACGATAATCCCAGGTACAAGTCCCGCATTTTTCACCAAGCGTTCCATTATCGCCACTGTGTAGTCTTTCATCAACGTTGAACCAATAATGTACATGACTTGGCCGGTTGCACGCTCTGGTGGAAGAACTTGAGGTTCTACCGCAGGCTTAGGCAACAGGGAAGGTTCAACGGCTTGTCCCGGTAATGGAGTAAACGCCATAACAAGGATTATTCCCATTAGCCATTTAATACTGATTAATCGATTACGCTGCTTCATCATGGTCTCCGAGAAACCCCATGGCTTTAAAGTCATGGGTAGGATAAGGAGACGGTTTTTACAACCGTCGTTAAAAATGCCAATCTTTACCGACTATCAATTTTTACGGACCTAATGATGCACACCTTACACAGTGTGACTCATTTCGCCAATATTGTAACGTAGCCTCTGTTCGATACCTTGAACCTTGCGATGTACCATTTCGTACTATCCACGAGCTTGTCCACATCCACCTTTTACAAAAGCCCTGAGTTAGGGAAGAGTTTGAGGGTGAATCTTGATACTTCGTTGCAACGTAGCCCGATTTTTTGGACTCAGGCTGGTAAACCAGATTTTATCCATAAAGTAGTCGACTTTAACAGTTAGATAATTTATTGATGTTAATCAATCAATTATACTAATATACCACCCCATAAGCACCATTGATTCCGTTAAAGTCGATAAGAGATGAAATTATTGACGCTCTCACCAAATGCCCGCGAGAGAGCCACCCCGGCTTTAGCCGGGCAGGGAGGAAAG
>CAUYTW010000359.1 GCA_963575715.1 Gammaproteobacteria bacterium
CGAACTTGTGAATTTGACTTCACAAGCCCCCGCCTTTAGGCGTGGGGTTCCTGACCAACTTCGCGCTTGCGGGCGGGGTAGTTGACGACCGTAGTGACTACCTCAGCGAGTTGGAGGGCCAACGTTTTCACCTGAACCGCGTCACTACCTTCCACCATTACGCGCACCAATGGCTCGGTACCGGAAAGACGCAGCAACACGCGACCCTTATCTGCCAGAGATTTTTCCGCCGCAGTGACTGCATTTTTTATCTGGGGCAGGGAAATAACATCCATGTGTTGCGTAAGCGGAACATTAATCATGTATTGTGGGTACTTACGCATCCCTTGTTTCAAATCGTGCAGAGAACGTCCTGCTTGAACCATGGCCGCCAGAATTTGGAGCGCGGAAATAATGCCATCCCCAGTGGTCGTGTAATCCAGGCAAATAATGTGGCCGGACGATTCCCCTCCAAGAACCCATCCACCCTGCCGTAACATGTCTAGTACATGGCGATCCCCAACCGGAGCACGTTTGAGGATCAGACCAAGCTCGGCGAGCGCGTGTTCGAGGCCCAAATTGCTCATGACCGTCCCGACCACGGTCCCACCCAAATTTTCGCGGAGTTGATATTGGCGTGCAATGATATAAAGCAGTTCATCGCCATCCAGCAACTCGCCCTTGTGATCAACCATGATGACCCGATCTCCATCCCCGTCCAAGGCAATTCCCACGTCCGCATCATGCTCTTGTACCAATTGCTGGACATGCTCGGGATGCGTGGAGCCACAACCGGCGTTAATATTGAGACCGTCGGGTTTGATCCCGGTCGAGACTACGCATGCGCCTAATTCCTGAAAAACACTCGGAGCGATTTTGTAGGTAGCACCATTGGCGCAGTCAACCACCAATTTAAAACCATTAAAATCAATGCTGTTTGGAATCGTGGCCTTGCAAAATTCAATGTAGCGCCCACCGGCATCAAGAATGCGTTCGGCCTTACCCAGATCGGCTGAATCCACTGTCACCATCGGATGTTCGAGCATGGCCTCAATCTCAAGCTCGATATTGTCGGGTAATTTGGTACCTTGTCCAGAGAAAAATTTTATTCCATTATCATAATATGGATTGTGCGAGGCGCTAATGACGATCCCAGCACGAGCGTGGAAGGTGCGGGTTAAATAGGCAACAGCCGGAGTCGGCATTGGCCCCAGTAGACGGATATCAACACCAGCGGCAGAGAGACCCGCCTGCAAAGCAGATTCAAACATATAGCCGGAAATACGTGTGTCTTTACCGATAAGAATATGGCTACCGTGACCGTGCGCCAAAATCCGCCCCACCGCCCAACCGAGTTTAAGAACAAAATCAGCGGTGATGGGAGATTGCCCTACCCTCCCGCGGATGCCATCAGTACCGAAATACTTTTTCTTCACGAGCGAACCTTTCACCATAATTACGAAAATTATTGAATGATTTTTATTTTATGTCAAAAATAATCAGTGAGAGATTCTAATTTTAATTTCTTTCGCTTAATCATGGCCAAAAAAATGGCCTGTTAACTATCCGCCGCTTGAAGGGGCGAGGCTGATGAAAGCAAGTCTCAAAGTTGACCAGCTCCGTCACATTGCGACGAGACTGTATCGTGGAATCCGCACAAACGGTGTAATAGGCACTCCGGGATTTAGCGTACCGTGAGTTCCACGGGATGTTAAGCCTGTGGAGAGAACGCGAAGACCCGATGGAGTTTGCCGCTGCGGCACAAACCGCGTAAGACTCCCCATCAATAATCAAGCTATCCCGCTGGGCTACATCAATTAAAGAACAGTATGTAACCAATGCCCATATATAAAGGGCTTGCAGTCGGGAAAGACCGGCGTTTTTACTAGACGGTTGTAAAACCGTCTCCTTTCCTTTTTCCTTCATGCCTTATAAAGGCAAGGTTTTTCGGAGATAGTGATGAAAGCACGAGTAAAATGGGTGGAGCAAGGAACTTTTGTGGCTGAGTCCGAAAGCGGACATGCTGTGGTTATGGACGGTCCCCCGGAGGTCGGTGGACGCAATTTAGGAATGCGGCCTATGGAAATGCTGCTGCTTGGCATGGGGGGATGCACTGCTGTGGACGTGATTTCGATCCTCGAAAAGGCGCGCCAGCAAGTCACTGATTGCATCGTGGAACTGTCGGCTGAACGTGCCGATCAAGCTCCCAAGGTCTTTACGCGCATTCATGTTCGTTACCTAGTTTCAGGGCATGATCTTAAGGAAAATCATGTAGAACGGGCGATTCGTTTATCCGCAGAAAAATATTGTTCCGCTTCGATAATGCTTGGCAAGACCGCTGAAATTACGCATGACTATCAAATCATTCAGATCTAGTGATGGCGAAATTCTCCTAAATAATTACTTTTCGCTATGTGCCTGCTCGTAAAGCGGCATCACCTTCGGGAGATATTTTTTAATCTCCTGGATGCGGCTTTTTCCCGCAGGGTGGGTGGAAAGCCACTGCGGAGGAGCGCCGCTGCTAGCTGTCGACATTTTTTCCCAAAGAGTGACGCCATTACGCGGATCGAAACCCGCCCGAGCGGCAAGATCAAGCCCGATGATATCAGCCTCGGTTTCGTCCGAGCGAGAGAATTTCAAATTTAACAGATTGCCTCCCAAGGAAAAGATGCCACTATATTTTCCATCGCCAAAGTACGTTCCCAGCAGGCGAGCACCGAGGTTAGTAATCTCGGTTTTGGCCATGCGTTCTCGCGCATGTTCACGCAAGGCATGGGCGATTTCGTGGCCCATGATTATTGCGACTTCGTCATCATTGAGATGAAGAGTGTCTAAAATACCTGTATAGAAAGCAATTTTACCTCCAGGCATACAGAAGGCGTTAATTTGTTTTGATTTAATCAGGCTGATTTCCCATTTCCATTCTTTTGATCGAGGATTCCAGCGATTAGTAAAAGGGATGACGTGATCGGCGATTTTTCTTAGGCGTTGAGTCTGGGGGTTGTCATTGCTGACTAAGGCTCCCTGCTGGGCGGCTTGTTGCTTGAGCTGACCATATTGTGTCTCGGCTTGGCGTTCCAAAGGGGCAGCGGGTACGAGATTACGCATAATAGATGGATTTCCTACATCTACCCCAATTCCTTCTGCATAGGTAAAACTCGAAGTGAAAACCCCAATGACGGCTAGAAAAACAAAAGATAGTCGTGATGGTGTCATGGATAAAACCTTATATTTTATTATGCAAATAATGCTTTGGTTGCGGCCTGTTCTCTATCCTTTTCTTTTTTCCCAGTTTTCGATAATCGCGTTATGAATGTCAACAAGAGGCATGATTCGGTCCACTGCCCCTAAAGCAACCGCTTCTTTGGGCATTCCGTAAACCACACAACTTGCTTCATCTTGCGCCACCGTGTGCGCGCCGACCTGGTGCATTTCCAAAAGACCTTCCGCTCCGTCGTCTCCCATGCCGGTCATGATGATGCCTAGCGCATTGGAACCAGCAATACGCGCCACGGAACGGAATAAAACATTTACCGAAGGACGATGGCGGCTCACAGGAGGGCCATCACGCACTTCCACCTGATACCCTCCAGTTGGTGCGTTCACTACCAGCAAATGACGCCCTCCCGGCGCGATGAGCGCGCGTCCCGCGCTTAACCGATCTCCATCACGAGCTTCTCGTACTTCCATTTCACATAGGCTATCCAGGCGCGCTGCAAAAGCGTGAGTAAAGCGTTCCGGCATATGTTGAACAATCGCGATCCCAGGCACATCTCGAGGCAAGGCTCGCAGGACCACCTCTAGGGCCTGGGTACCGCCGGTAGAAGTACCAATCGCCACCAGCCGTTCGGTGCCGCGATGGAAGCCATGACGCGGAGAAGCTGGAGGAAGAATGACATCCGCCGAGAGTTTAGGAGGAATCACACGGGCTGCCGCTGTCGTCCCCAGGCGTCGCGGATTAGCACGTGCAGCAGCCTTCACTACCTGAATCAAAGTAGCTGCGGATTCCGTCAGATAATCATGCAGTCCTACCCTGGGTTTGGCGATTACTTCCACGGCACCCGCGTTTAGAGCCTCCAGTGCGGTCTTGGTACCTACCTCGGTGAGGGATGAGCACACCACCACGGGAGTAGGACGTTCAGCCATGACACGACGTAGAAAGGTAATACCATCCATACGGGGCATCTCAATGTCCATAGTAATGACATCCGGCCACTCTACCTGCATCTTGGCCAACGCGAAAATAGGATCTGCGGCAGTAGCAATGACTTTAATCTCAGGGTCGCTATTCAGTACCGCAGACATGACCTGGCGTACCACTGCAGAATCATCTACGATGATTACC
The DNA here is from genome assembly GCA_963575715.1 of Gammaproteobacteria bacterium. NCBI lineage: Bacteria > Pseudomonadati > Pseudomonadota > Gammaproteobacteria > Gammaproteobacteria bacterium. Next base: position 4,325 of record CAUYTW010000359.1, read on the forward strand.
CGAATTTTTGCCATAACCGTTCTGCTTCAAACTTCATAGGTAAACATATTTTATTGATAATTCGCTCTCCGTTTGATGGTAGTGCCCAAATCAATAGAATTGAATGAGAATTATTATTCATTTTGATTAATGGGAAGCGACGAATTATAGTAATGAATAAAATATCAAATTACCCCAATAGGATTTTCAAGTTTTTTAGAAAATGACAATATTTTTCTAACCAATCGAAAAATCCGTTGGCGGAGTTTGCAAATTAAATTATTTGTCTGCTATCCTTTTCGACAATGCGATGACGCTTTGAAGGAAACATTGCTACATACGCGGCCCAAAAATCCGTGTAACTTACCGTGCATTTCAGATAGATTGGAGACGAGGAATTCCATAGTAAACTCGGACGATGGCCGTACAGCACGGATCCTAATTTTTGATAAAGATTTGGACACGACGATGCATTAGATAATAGCGAATGTCGCAATACGACCAAGTTGACCGCGCTTATTCGGGATCACATGGCTTGCTAGGTGACCTGTAAGGATAATTGATTGATTAACATCAGTGAAGATTTGACATTGTGAATAATTATTTTCAAGATGATTTACGCCACATACGTTGGTCAGGTCATAACACCGCCGAGATGTTCAATAAAGTCCCCTGCCGATGAAAGTTCTTTACTCGATTGTTGTTCGTTAATAGACTGAAAACGGTCGGTACCTTCAATCAATAGCGAATTCAAAGCTAAGACTGAGCCTTGTATATTAAAAATCCATGAATTTCGTTCAGTTCCTGGCTTACCGGCGTTCAAAACCGAACACTTAAATTTCACATGTGGTGATTCATCCCCGCAACTCTTCGAGAGTGCGGGGTTTTTCGCCATTTTTTATACATAAATAAATAATTTAACACGCCGCGTGACTAAACTTCAGTCATTCGACGCCGATAAATCGTCGGTTAAGCCGACGCTTTTACCCATTTACTGAAATTATTGGTGTTACGTGCCTTTCCGTCTTTATAACCAGTATTATAAGCATCGTTAACCAGCTGCTCCTCACGTAAGGGATGCAGCCAATAACCGTTCTGCCAACCCAAAAGATATTCTGGATTTATGCCCATTTGATCCATTTGGGTACATGCTTCGTAATAGCTCATCAGTGCCTCCGAGATACTCCTAAATTTGAGCCATGGAAAGGATAAGGAGACGGTTTTTGCGACCGTCGTTAAAAATGCCGGTCTCCCGGCTGTCAGTCCTTACGGACCTGGTGACTGAGAACCTTTAATAGTTCTCGCTGCTTCAAATTTCATCCAAATTCGGCGCGGAAACCCCTGGCTAGAGCCATAGTGAGGAAGCGCCGTCCTCCTGTATTTTTTTGAAGTTGAAGTTGCAGGTCTTTCCCGGCTGTCAACCCTTACGGGTCTGGTGATACGAGTCTTGCGACCCGGCTCCCATCGCCAAAGTTACAACGCAGCTTCAGTTCGATGTTTTGAACCTTGCGACAAACCGTTTCGTCCTACCCATAAGGTTGTCTGCATCTGCCGCTTTCAGAGCTACGAACTAAGGAAGCATTCGTAGGTGAGTCTTTGTACTTCTTTGCAACGTAGCACGATTTCTCGGACTCAGGTTGGTAAACCAGCTTTATCCATAGAGCCACCCGCCTTTAGGCGTGTAGGTGGTTTACCCGTGCCTGCAATACCACCCCGTCGTAACAGTAAAATTTATCCTGTTCAATTATGGAAGATTTCACTCAAAAGTCAAGTTGACCACAGGCTGGTAATTGGTAGCTTGCAGTTACGGTGGAATAACCACCGACTAAAAAGTTATAAAAAACTAAACTTTGATTTAATTAGATTTTTATGCTAAATTCTAACGGTTATCTTGATTGCCAAACACCGTTGCTTTAGACCACTCGAAGGGCGCTTGGTTCGATAGTACAAGCAGCTTCTTTGAAACGTGATAGGGAAGGCGAGTGACCGCCCACGTTCGGTTGCGGAGCGGAGCAGAGGACGCATGGGCAGTTTTGGTGATTGTCCGCCGCGTCCATACGGTTTGCATTGTAACTAGGGCCTGTTAACACTAATTGAGCATATCGAGAATTAGACCAAAGGTAATAAAAAAATTAAACATGACATCCAGCTTGTCAAATCTTGTAAAAATCCTTCTAAATCTTTTTAATCTCCGGAACAACCGTTCTACTTCATTTTTTTACAAATTTTTATCGTATATCCATTTAGGAGTTACGCAGTTGAAAAATATGAAGTCATTCTGCGCGCAGCGAAGCGGAGTCGCAGAATCCATCTACGTAGATTCTGCGACTCCGGTCGCTAACGCGACCTCCACGCAGAATGACAGAAAAAATTCAATCCTGTTATAGAGTTATAAATTCAACTGCGTAACTCCTATCCATTTTAAATTTTGGTGGTACCACAGGTTCCATTCCAAGGTCGGACATCAATTTTCTGGTTTTATCATCCTCATAGGCTCGATCCATGATGACTGGAACTCCGTCCAGATTTTCGGTGTTTAATTGCTCAAGAAGTTTTCTTCCTTCGGACGCATCGTGGTTTTGTACACAAGACAAGGAAAAAATCAAGTGATTTTTTATCATCGACCGCAAGCAGGTGAATTTTTGTGGTCCATCCACCACAGGTTTTACCGATGGATTGCGGACCGCTACTTTTTAACGCGCCGGTACCATCGGGATGTGCTTTAATTCTCAAAATTTTAGTGTTAACAGGCCTAGCTATAGAACGATTACCCTACTTTAACCGGTGGTCAGCTTGACTTTTTAGATTCCACCCATGCAAAGATATTTAATTTCCAGATATTCATCTATTCCGTATTTTGAACCCTCGCGGCCAAAACCAGATTCTTTGACTCCACCAAAAGGAGCAACCTCAGTGGAAATCAAGCCCTGGTTAATTCCCACCATACCATATTCCAATGCTTCGGATACACGCCAGATTCGACCGATATCTCGAGCGTAAAAATAGGCGGCGAGGCCATAAGATGTATCATTAGCCATGCGAATGGCTTCTTTTTCCGTATGAAAGCGCAGCATGGGGGCAATTGGACCAAATATCTCTTCTCGAACGCAGGCCATTTCTCCATTGACCGCAATTAACACGGTCGGCTCGTAAAAGGTGCGACCTAATGCATGACGCTTGCCACCACAAAGAACCTTAGCTCCTTTACTAATGGCATCACTTACCAAGAATTCCACTTTTTCGAGCGCGGCTAGGTTAATGAGCGGGCCTTGCTGACTGTTCTCTAGGCCGGGTCCGACCTTGATCGCTCGTACTTCCGCCACGAAACGGGTAACAAATTGATCGTAAATTCCATCTTGGATTAGGAAACGATTAGCGCAAACACAAGTCTGTCCGCTATTGCGATATTTCGCGGCCAGCGCCCCGGCCACAGCAGCATCCAAATCGGCATCGTCAAAGACAATAAATGGAGCATTGCCACCTAATTCTAGGCTAATCCGTTTTACGGTAGGTGCGCAGTCGGCCATCAATTGCTTCCCTACCTTGGTAGATCCGGTAAAAGACAGCTTGCGCACCGTAGGACTTCTGGTAAACACCCGTCCGATCATACCGGGAGCCTGCGTGGTAAGGATATTCAATACGCCTTTGGGTAGTTGCGCACGTTGCGCTAATTCTGCCAACGCCAGCGCGGTTAAGGGAGTATCCTCGGCGGGCTTGGCGACAACAGTACAACCTGCGGCCAGTGCTGCTCCTGCCTTGCGGGTCAACATCGCCAGAGGGAAATTCCACGGAGTAATCAGGGCGACCACGCCCAGCGGCTGTTTAATGGTCAGAATTCGGCGATCCCGAGCAATGGTTGGGATAACATCGCCATAAACGCGTTTGCCTTCCTCGGCGAACCATTGCAAAAATCCAGCACCATAATTTACTTCGCTCCGTGCTTCACTAAGGGGTTTCCCCTGCTCCATAGTCATCAAACACGCTAAATCCTCGTGATGCTCCAACACCAGGGAATACCAACGCATTAAGATAGTAGCGCGCACACTGGCCGTTTTTTCTCGCCATTCAGGCAATGCCGCTTCCGCTGCGTCAATCGCGCGTTGAGCATCCGACTCACCCATATCGGGAACCTCACCCACGATACTCCCGTCGGCGGGATTGGTTACCGAGTAACGCATGCCCGAATCCGCAGCTACCCAATTACCATTAATATAGGCGCAAGATTTCAATAGGTCATTATCTTTCAACATTTTGTGCCATCCCGGGAATTTTTTAAATTTTAGAGACTTTTTACATGAATGATCCTGCTATTTCCACTTCAGATTTTGATTATGCTGTCCTTCTTCGGGAAATGCCGCATCGCCCTGGAGTGTATCGAATGCTCGACACCACAGGCACTGTTCTTTATGTAGGTAAGGCACGCGATCTTAAACTTCGACTGGCGAGCTATTTCCGTTCCAACCTTGATTCTCCCAAAACTTGCGCAATGGTGGCACGAATTCACCAGGTGGAAGTAACTCTTACCCGCAATGAGACCGAAGCCCTAGTCCTGGAAAATCAGCTTATCAAGGCTTATCAACCCCGTTATAACCTTCTTCTAAGGGATGATAAAGGTTATCTCTATATTCATCTTTCTCAACACGAATTTCCGCGGATTGCCTTGTACCGGGGAATACGTCGGATTGCTGGGAATTATTTTGGGCCTTATTCCAGCGCAGGAGCAATACGCGAAACATTGAGCATTTTGCGAAAATTGTTCCGTCTACGTCCCTGCGAGGATAGCTTCTTCGCCCACCGTACCCGGCCTTGCTTACAACACCAAATAGGACGCTGCGCGGCTCCCTGCGTGGGTTTGGTAGACCGCGCGAGCTATGCCCGCGAGGTGCGCCATGCCGTGTTGTTTCTTGAGGGAAAAAATTTCCAGGTGGTGGAAGAATTGGCGGTCCGCATGGAACAAGCGGCCTGTGCCTTAGACTTCGAGCAGGCGATAACCCACCGCGACCGCATTGCAAGCCTACGCCGCGTTCAAGACCAACAACTCATTGATGGCGCGTGCATAGATATCGATATTATCGCCTGCGTCATGCGAGCTGATACGGCCTGCGTCGTGGTGCTTTGCCTACGAGGAGGATACCACCGTGGACACCGGAGTTATTTTCCACGTCTCCCCGCTGAATTGAAACCAACGGAGGTCTTGGCCGCATTTCTTCCTCAATATTATTTGGGAAGGGAGGACATCCCAGAGGAAATCCTGCTCAATGATTCAATAGATGAAAAAGCATCGCTGGAAGAAGTGTTTTCTGCGCTTCGTGGCCAGCAGGTCACTATTACCATGGGAACACGCAGTGCCCGGGCGGGTGCGCTAACAATGGCGATTGCCAACGCCGAGCAAGCCCTCACGCTACGCCTGGCGACGCACGCCAACCTTGCCGCTCGTTTCCAGGCACTGGGAGAAGCACTTGGGCTACCCAAAATCCCAGATCGACTGGAATGCCTTGACGTTAGCCACACCCAGGGTGAGGCAACTGTGGCCGCTTGTGTGGTCTTTGACCAAGAAGGACCAATGAAATCCAACTACCGACGCTTCAATATTGAAGGAATCATACCGGGAGATGACTGCGCTGCTCTATATATCGCCCTGACACGGCGTTACCGTCGTCTCGAACGGGGCGAAGCTCCTCTACCTCAAGTCCTGTTCATTGATGGCGGCAAGGGCCAACTTATTCAAGGACAACGAGTGTTAGCGAAATTCAATATAGAGGGGATAACATTGGTTGGCGTGGCAAAAGGGCCAAACCGGACGCCTGGCCTGGAAAGGCTTTTTTTAGTCAATCGGGAGGATCCGTTGTGTTTACCATCCAGCTCGCCGGCCTTGCTGCTTATTCGACAAATCCGCGATGAAGCCCATCGTTTCGCCATCACTGGTCACCGCCAACGACGCGCCAAAGCGCGAACGAATTCGGTGCTGGAAGATATCCCAGGCTTAGGGCCTCAACGGAGACATAAAATTTTAAGCCATTTCGGTGGACTTCGAGAGGTAGTTAATGCTGGCGTTGAAGATTTAGTGCGGGTACCGGGGATTAATCAAATTCTTGCCAAAAGAATTTACGATATCTTGCATCCAAATACCTGTGAATACTAACGCTCTGATTCAGCGGCGAACGAAGCGAGTCCGCTGGAAGCAGTTGTTGGGCGTTCATAGTTCAGCGCTTTCATCGTACAGGGAAGGAATAACAGATTGATTTATCCTAAATTTTGTACCGTGGTTATGGCCGGTACGTGCATCAAAATCAACGTATACATTTCCAAATTCGATAGCCGTAATAAATTTTTCTTGAGACAGACCGCGAAGCATCAGTATTTCTGTGTAATGAAAAAATTCTTTTTTCCCTTCCCTTTTATGTTGCGCCTTAACGAAAAAGCAATTATGTAGTTTCGTACCAACTTTATAGAATAAGTCATCGAATCCCCAGTATGGTTGAGGCGAAAGTTGCTCTAAACCAACTGTTTTTATGAGAACAGTACGCCATTCTAGGTGACGTTCCGATATTTTTGATGAATCAAAAGAGACGGTTACTTTTCTCTGTATTCTGTCAACGGTAACTATAAAACCTCGATCTGAAAAATTAGCAGCATTAATGGTTTGCCGGAAACTTTTTTCGTTTTCTGAATACGAAGTTCCTGCCTTTTGATGTGCCCAACCATATTTTGGCAAAAGAATTTGCGGAACAAATTTGCATGCTGTAGGCGAAGGCTCCATGTGAAAGAGAGTTGTTAGCGATGATGATCCAATGCGCTGCGCTTTTAATTCCCACTCCGCAGCATTAGGGATAGGAAGATTGTTTTCTTCAATACCCAATAAGTCTTCAAGTATGTTGCCAACAGCCCCATCATTCCCTATTCGTTTATTTTCTATCCAGCCCATTTGACGAATTTGGCAAAGCGCTTCAACAATACTTTCTTTTGTATATGTCTTCATGCGCTAGAACAACTGTGGGTGTTTAATAAAATCGTCTAACCGTGCTTGAGCAAGAGCAATATATCTAGGAGATATTTCTATGCCAATGAAGTCTCTATTGAGAGAACGAGCAGCAACAGCAGTTGTGCCACTGCCCATAAATGGGTCAAGAATTAGCTGTGCATGAGTGCTGCCAATAATTCTTTCAATAAGGGCAACAGGAAATGGTGCTGGATGTTCATTTTTCATTTCCTGCATAAATTCCCAAACATCGCCCACAGCATTGGCTTTTGGAACCAACTTAAAATCTGGCTTGGCAATTAAATAGATAACTTCATAGGTAGGTAAAAAGTAGCCAGAGTTGAAGTTGATGCCGCCTTTTCGTTTCCAAATGATAATTTGTCTAACGGGTAAATCACGAATAATGTCTTGCCTGTCTTGCAATTTTCCATTTTGGACACGCCATTTGTGGTTGTAAAAAATCGCCCCGGTGTTTTTTATCAAACGATACATTTCTTTTAGGCAAGTATATTGCCACTCAGCATACTCTTCATGAGGAATGTTATCGTCGTAGTGACTATAACCATTGACTAGAGCAGCATTCGCCCATTTGCCGCCTCTACCGTCTTTCATGCCGTTGCCGGTTGAGTTTTTTAGGTTATATGGTGGAGAGGTAACGATTAAATCTAAACTTTCTGATGGTATTAACTGCATGATTGAAAAAGCATCACCGCAAATAAACTTATTGCGAAATTCTATCATTGGGTCAATATGGGAAGAAGTTAATTGGCTGTGCTCTGATTGCTCGGTCACTTCAAACATTTATATTTCCTAGAATGTTTTTTAGGAGTTACGCAGTTGAAAGAAAATTGTGTTAAAATACAACAATGAACCCACCTAAATGCACCGCAGAGGATTACATTCAGTTTTTGATCGCGACGCCGCGCTCT
>CAUYTW010000360.1 GCA_963575715.1 Gammaproteobacteria bacterium
TTACGGGCATTCCGTCTTTAATTAGGCGGTGGCAGCCGGGAAAGACCGGCAACTTTTACTTCAAAATCAAAGTCAACTAACAGGAGGACGGCGCTTCCTCACCATGGCTAAAGCCAGGGGTTTCCGCGCCGGAAATGCTGGATGAAGCAGGAACTCAGCACTGAATCTACATATTGGTAGATTTGGCTAGGTTTGAGAGAACGGAACATTGCTCGATCTAGGTTGAAGTAAATTAAAGCAACCCGACTCTGGATCGACCAATGTAACTTAAACCCCGCTTTATCCGTAATTAAAGAGGTCTAATTGTTCATGCGTGTATTATTGGTCGATGACCATGCCCTATTTCGAGCTGGCTTGGAGAGCCTTCTGGAACGCCGGGCGATTCAGGTAGTTGGTTCCGTAGGCTCGGGCGAAGAAGGACTGCGCCTCGCCATGGAGTTAAAGCTGGATATCATCTTGCTGGATATGCGCATGCCGCGTATGGAAGGAGGCGAGGTTCTCAAGGTATTGCGGCGACGCGGGATTACTGTGCCAGTAGTGATGTTAACTACCAGTCACGAAGAGCAGGATTTAGTCGATGCCCTACGTAATGGAGCCAATGGTTATCTTCTTAAAGATATGGAGCCGGATGAATTGGTGGATGCTTTGCGTGAAATCGTGGACGGTGGGACAGTCGTAGCCCCGGACTTAGCGGGCGTCCTGGCGCGTGTGATCAAGGGTGATGATCGCTCTGGGCTTCATAATACCCCCCTCGCTGAACTAACACCACGCGAACAGCAGATCCTTCGTCATCTGGCTGAAGGCCAAAGCAACAAAGTAATTGGCCGTGAGCTGGGTATCTCCGATGGTACGGTCAAGCTCCATGTTAAGGCGATTCTCCGTAAACTTGGCGTTCATTCACGTGTAGAGGCGGCGGTCATTGCTGTCGAGCAAGGACTCTGTCGTCACACAGAATCCTAAAATTCATCGCCCCCAATAAAATAATTAATTAACATTACACAAATTATTTTTACGAGATGTCTCATGAAACGTTTCATGGATTTAGTAGAAGAGGTTCGACCGCTGGTGCGGGAGGTGTTGCCGTGGGATCTTTATCCTGAAATCAGGGAGGATCAGCCCAATCTGTTGCTTGATATTCGTGAACCCTATGAATTCGATATTGTTCACATTCCAGGCTCCATTAATGTACCAAGAGGAATTTTGGAGCAGGCTTGCGAGACCGGCTATGAGGAAACCGTTGAACGTCTTGCTGGCGCACGAGAGGAAAATATCATCGTAGTTTGTCGGTCTGGCCACCGTAGCGTTTTGGCTGGCTACGTCATGCAATTATTGGGTTTTCGTCGGATACGTTCGCTCAAGCTGGGGTTGCGGGGCTGGAATGATTTTGAGCTGCAACTGGTAGACGAAAACGAACAAACTGTGGATACCGATGACGCTGACCGTTACTTCAATCCTCGTCAACATGCAAAATCAACTATCCTTTGACTGTTCATCATCAAGAATCCCACCAATTTATTCTTGGGAGTGTCAAGGTATTTGTTGATTGCCTATTCCCGCAGATTGTGACCTAAAATTGATATAAATATAAATGATATCATCTATATAGGTAAAAACTACCGGAATCACCAACAAACTCAGGAAGGTTGAAGTAATCAATCCGCCGATGACCACAATCGCCATTGGCGCACGAAAGCTCGGGTCGGTGCCTAGCCCGATGGCGATGGGAAACATGCCTGCACCCATGGCCACTGTAGTCATGACAATGGGACGCGCCCGTTTTCGGCAAGCATCAAGCAAAGCATCCCAACGATTCATGCCACGATCGCGGCGCGCCATGATGGCGTATTCGACGAGCAAAATTGAATTTTTGGTCGCAACTCCCATCAGCATAATCATGCCAATCATGGCTGGCATTGAGAGCGCAGTGCGCGTGAGGAACAATGCAAGAATCGCTCCGGGAACGGACAGCACCAAGGCGACAAGAATCGTGACCGGTTGCACGAAATCCTTGAATAACAGCACCAGCACAAGGTAGATGCATAACACGCCGGTCAGCATCGCCAGGCCAAAGCCTTCAAACAGTTCTCCCATCGCTTCGGTGTCACCAATCGCCGCTTGACTAACGCCTGGAGGGAGCGTGCGCAAACTCGGCAATTCTGCCGCTTTCTCGTTGATAACCCCTAGCGGCACGCCATTGAGTTCCACGTCAATGTTGACATTACGGGATCGATCATAGTGGTCAATCTGCGCAGGCCCACTGGTAACCGCGATATCCGCCAGATTGCCCAACATCACTGGACCACGGACGCCAGGTACGGTCAAACGAGAAAGGAGATCAATATCCTGGCGTGCTCTGTCCGGCAATTTCACTACCACCGGAACCTGGCGTTGGGAAAAATTCAGCTTGGCCAATCCCTGGTCATAGTCGCCGGCAGTCGCCACGCGCAATGTGTCGGCAATCGCCGCTGAGGTCACGCCTAAATCAGCGGCTTGGGCGAAATTCGGACGAATGACTACCTCGGGACGCGCCAGGCTGGAACTGGAAATGACGTTACCAACGCCGGGAATATCGCGCAGTTCGCGTTCTACTTTTCGCGCGTGTTCGGTCAAGACGCTGCCATCGTCGCCCGAGAGCGCGAGCTGGTATTTTTCGCCATTGGAGCCACCAAGCCCGACCTTGACGCGGACACCGGGAAGTTTTTCCATCTCGCGCCGAAATTCTGCCTCGATACGCTGCTTGCTGATGCCATGGCGTTCCTTGCGCGGCGTCAGGTTGATGGTGAGGGTCGCCTTGCGCGCCTCAGCGGCTCCCTGAGGCGCGAAGGGATCGCCGCCGGAAGTGCCGCCGCCAATGGCGGTATAAATCGTTTTGACTTGAGGATGTTGGTTGATCAAATTCTCGGCTTGTTGCACCAAGGCTGAAGTCTGCTTGAAAGTGCTACCCGGCGGCAGAGTCAGAATAATCTGGGTTTGCGAAAGGTCATCTGGCGGCAGGAAGCCGGTCGGCAGCAACGGCATCAACCCCAGCAGCACGCCGAAAAAAAAGACCATGGTGATGAATACAGTAGCTAGGCGATGCGTTAGGCACCATTTCGCCAGTCGTAGGTAGATACGCTCCCAATACGCCTCACGGTGGCCACGAAAATCGGGCTTGAGGAGATAGGCTGCCATCATCGGCGTCAGCATTCGCGCCACTACCAGCGAAAAAAACACCGAAATGGCGGCGGTCCAGCCAAATTGAACGAAGAATTTACCCACAATGCCGGTCATAAAGGCGGTGGGCAAAAATACCGCGATGAGGGTAAAGCTGGTGGCGATAACCGCAAGTCCGATTTCATCGGCGGCTTCCATCGCCGCCTGGTATGGCGTCTTACCCATCCCCAGATGGCGGATGACGTTTTCAATCTCGACAATGGCGTCATCAACGAGAATACCCACGACCAACGAGAGTGAAAGCAAGGTCACGACGTTAATTGTGAAACCGAAAAGCTGCATCAGCCCAAAAGTCGGAATGATTGATAGCGGTAGGGCCGTGGCCGAAACCAAGGTTGCCCGCCACTCGCGCAGGAATAGCCACACCACCAGCACCGCCAGCAAGGCACCTTCGTACATCAATGACATCGAGCCTTCGTAGTTCTCGACCACCGGATTGACGAAATTGAACGCCTCGTTGACGACAATATCGGGATGCACGGCATTGAGCTTGGCCAATGCGACGCGCACACCCATCATGACATCTACTTCACTCGCGCCACGACTCCGCGAGACCTCGAAACCTACCACCTGTTTGCCGTTGAGTAGCGCCGCGCTACGCTGCTCCGCCACCGTGTCCGCGACCGTGGCAACGTGATTCAAACGGAGATGGCGTCCATCAGCGAGTCCAATCTCCATCAGCGCCAGCTCATCGGCGGTTTGCACCGTAGCGATGGTGCGAATCGACTGCTCGGCACCACCAATGTCGGTGCGTCCACCAGAGGCTTCTTGCTGTATCTGACGCAGTTGGCGGGAAATTTCGGCGGCGGTGGCATTGAGCGACAACAGGCGATCCGGATCCAGTTCGACCCGTATCTCGCGGGTGACGCCACCAACTCGCGTGACCGCACCCACGCCCTTCACGCTGAGTAACGCCTTGGAAACATGATTATCCACAAACCACGATAAGGCTTCGTCATCCATGCGATCCGAGGCCACCGTGTAAGTCAGGATGGGCATTCCGGCTAGATTGGATTTGGTTATCACCGGATCGCGCATGTCCGCTGGCAAATCGGAACGAATCCGCATGATCGCGTCACGCACGTCATCGGTGGCTTCCTGTGTGGGCTTTTCCAGACGAAATTCCACTGTCATGGTCACGGTTCCGTCCTGGACTATCGTATAAATGTGCTTGACTCCCTGAATCGCTGCCACCGAATTTTCAATCTTGCGTGCGATTTCCGTTTCTAATTGCGCGGGCGAGGCACCAGGCAGCAAAGCGGTGACGATCACCATGGGCATATCGACATCCGGCATATTCTGAATCTTCATTGTCCTAAAACCCATCAAGCCAATGATGGTCAGCAAGATAAACAACAGCGAGGCCGGAATTGGATTGCGTATTGACCACGAGGAAACATTCATCGAAAAATCTTCACGTTGGAAAAATTACCTAAATTTTGCGCTTGTCACAGGCTGATTCAATCTCAAAGTGCTACTTTTGATTAAACAGTTTCCCGACGGGATACCAACAACGCATCCAGTTGTTCGATCAAAGCTGCGGGGGGGCACTCTATGTGCAGCCCCTGGCCGGGTGCCTGCAAACCCCGCAGGAACACATAAATCGCTCCCCCGATATGTCGCTCATATCGGTAGCCAGGCAGTCTGGATTTCAGATGTCGGTGCAGGGCGAGCAGATATAACACGTATTGGAGATCGTAGCGTTCCTTAAGAATCAGCGCGCGCATTGTGGCCGATGTGTAGGTGCTGTCGTCCAAACCAAGTCGGTTTGATTTGTAATCCATCACGTAATAGCGACCTTCGTGCTCAAATACCAAGTCAATAAACCCTTTTAGCATTCCGTTGACTAGCCTCGGCACCAGCTCCGGTCTCTCAGTGGCATCCAAGGTATGGCGACAAACCAGGGTGTCAATCATCCGGGTATCGGTTCGATATGCTGGCAGCCAAAATTCCATCTCCGCCATCACGCTCGATAGGCCAGCGAGCGTGATCTGCGTCGATATCATCCCATTGATGGCAGGAATATTCAGCGAGATTGTCATGAACGTCAGCATCCAATCATGGAGCGAGTCAATGTACTGAGTCCAACCGCGCAGCTGGCAGCGCCGCGCGATTAGGTCGCGCACGGCGTCCGGATTGCCACTAACCGAATCGAAACCTTGACGTGCTGCCCACTGCATCAAATCGTGTAAAAAGATTCCAGCCTCAGCGCCGGCGGGAAACCCGTGTAGCGATCTGTCGATATTCCTGAGAGCGACGGGAAAACGTCCGCCAGGCAGAAAAGGATTAATGAAGGAATTGGAATTTTCCGCAACATTGCCGGAATCGATCCACCGATCTTCTTGTTCTTCTTGAAAATGATCCTCGACCGACGTTTGGACTGCGTTCCAAAGCTGATCATCCGATTTTTTCAAGGCCGAATAGCTGGCAATCCACCATGATTCACCAGCGACCTGGCGCGAGTGTCGTGCCTGTCCGATGGACCATATTTCCGGTGCTACGAAACGCTCGGTAGTAGGCTCAGGCGCGGGTTCCACGCGAATTTCTGCGGTCGATCCGGCAAGTTCCCACAGAAATTGCGGCAATTTATCCGGTTCGATAATGTCATCGCCGGCAAGCAGATAACCTAACGCACCGAGGTGCAGATCGCCAATTGGCGCGATGCCCAGCCAAGTCGCATGACGGGCACGGGTCAGCGCAACATACAGCTTGCGGATATCCTCGCCCAGCCGTTCTCGGTCCGCCTTTTTTTCCGTCTCTTGGTCAGGCTCCAAGCAAAGATGAAGCTGGCCGGCGGCATCATGCCACTTCAAAGGCAGGTTATCACGGCAGACAGCCTGAAAGTCAGCAGCAAACGGCAAAAAAACCAGAGGATATTCAAGACCTTTAGATTTGTGGACCGTCACAACCCGCACCAAGTCAGAATCGCTTTCCAGTCGGATCTGCCGTAGATCGTTTTCCGCTTGACTTTCGCTATCGTCACACTGCTCGGCCAAATAACGAATGAGCGCGTGTTCCCCATCAAGATGAGCACTGGCTTGCTGCAACAGTTCTGTCAAATGCAATACATCGGTCAGAATCCGCTCGCCATCCGGCGTGCCAGCCGAACACCTGGCTTCCGCCCCCAGCCATCGGGAGGGCACGGCAAAATCATTCAGCAAGCGGCGCACCATTGGCAATACTCCCTGCCGCTGCCAGCAGACCTGATAGCCGCGAAACTGCATCATCAACGATTCGAGATATAACTCGTCGTGATTGAGCCGATCCAGGGCCGCCCAATCTTGGCCCAGGGTTGCGGTCGCCAATGCCGCGCGTAGCCGACGTGCATCATCCGGCTCGGCGCACGCTGATAACCAAAGGAGCATCTCGCGCGCTTGACTGGTTTGAAAAACCGAATCATGATCAGACAGATACACACTACGAACCCCGCGTTGCATCAGGGCGCGGCGGATGACATCTGCTTCCCGGCGTTTATTGACCAATACCGCGATATCCGTCGGTCGCAAGGGTCTGAACGTTCCGGCCTGCTCAAAGCCTGCCTGGCCCTGTTGTCCGGCATTCAACAGGCGCACCATCTCACTCGCACAGATGTCTGCCATTGATTGATAATAGTCTTCTTTACTAATTTTCTTATTGTTTTCTTTACATGGCAGCCACCAAACGGTCATCGCCGGCAGCGGTTGTCGCTGAAACCAAAGAGTATCCGGACGGCCTCGGGCCTCGGCGCTAACGAACGGCACTGGATTAACAGCGTTATCGCGGAAAAGAAAGGCTCCTGAACCTTTTTTTCGCGCTTCGGCGACCTCGAACCAGCGATTGCTGGCTCGCACCATGGCTGTGGTCGAACGGTGATTGATCTTCAGGGTGTAATGCCGGCCCTCGGTCGCGTGGCGTGCTTGTAGGTAAGTATGGATATCGGCACCACGGAACGCATAAATTGCTTGCTTGGGATCACCAATCAATACCAGCAGGGTTTCGTCCGCATTGGCAGCGACCCGATAAATGGCATCAAAAATTTGGTACTGAATTGGGTCGGTATCCTGGAATTCATCGATCAACGCCGCCGGAAATTGCTGACGGATGATGGCCGCCAGACGTTCAGCGTTGGGGCCTTCGAGGGCCTTGCGTGGACGGGTGATCAAATCGTTGAATCCCATCCACGCACGGCGTTCCTGCTCACTGGCGAAACGTTTGGCTACCCAGCGCGCGGCGTGAATCAACACCTCGGACCGAGCGCTGGGTAGCGTTTCAAGTTGACCCGGTAAGCGTTGAATCGCCCGGAAAGCGTCATGATCCGGAAGCTGGCCCACCTTCCATGCCTTCGCCATACCACTCGGCGTCAAGCGCTCCCAGACTTTTGAGTCTTTTTTGATCTCCTGCGGCCAGATGACATCATCACTACTGTCAGACCAATGACGAAGTTCCTTCAGCCAGGGTTGATAGTAACGAGGCTGGATCTTTTTTCCGTCAACCCGTTTGCGTGCGACAGCCTCATCCAGTATCCCTTGCAACTCGTCTACCCAATCCTTCCAAGGTGCCTTCAGTGCATGGAGAATGCGCACTTTTTCTTCGCGTCTGGATTGCAGAGTAATCGCGGGATCCTCTGTTGCACGCAGAGTTTCGGCATGACTTAGCAACGGATTCAGATCTTTTAACAGTTCCGATGGGTTAGCCCACCAGTCACACAGTTCATTGACAGCTTCACGCGACAGAGGTGTAAAAAAAGTCCGCCAGTAATCGCGCGTTGCCTCAGCCAGGAGATCGCTCTGATCAGTTTCGAGCGTTTGGGCGAACAGGCTGTCGCTGTCAAAGGCATGTTCGCGCAGCATTCGCTTGCACCAGGCATGAATGGTAGAAACCGCAGCCTCATCCATCCATTCGGCGGCAAGTTGCAGCTTGCGGGCGCAGGCCGGCCAGCATGCTTCAGGATAATCACCCCGGAGGTCATGCAAAAGATCAACGCCGTAAGGTAGATCCTGGATCGTCGCTGGCGCTTGTTGAAAATACCTAGATGCCTCGGTCAGGCGTGTCCGGATTCGGTCGCGTAATTCCTGAGTCGCTGCATCAGTGAAGGTCATGACCAGAATCTCGGGTGGCGTCAATCCTTGGTCATGGGGTGGTTCCCGGCCATGACCTAATACCAATCGCGTATACAACAGAGCGATGGTGAAGGTCTTGCCGGTACCCGCGCTGGCCTCAATCAGACGACTGCCCTTGAGCGGAAAACTCAAAATATCAAGCTGCGTGTGTGACCTTGTCCGCAACGGATCAGATGCGTGGCTCATGCCTTGGCCTTTCCTGGCGCTGACGGATTTTCGTTGCAACAGCTTGCGTGATACATCAGCGGACGCAACAGACGTTCTGCCCATCTGACGAACTCGCCGGTCGCCGACAGCGCAGTGAAGTCTGGATAGGCACGCTCCAAGTAGGGATCGTGCTGAACCTCTCCCGGCGAATTAAAATCCCCCTCGTAAACTTTGCGCACTTCGCGCTTCGAATCCTTCCTCAATAAGGCGAATGCGGCTCTGGCGGCCAACGGCAAGGGGCGACACATGCCTTCGTGCCAAGCAAAAAGCAAGTCATTCAAATATTTTTCAGCCGCCACGCGCTCAAGTGGTTGCAATTGGGCGATGCCTTTCTTGCTCAGGATAATGGTCGTCAGCGGCTTTTCACCAAATTGACACGCCAGATGGCGAACCCAATGCCGGATGAGTTTTTCATATCGGCATTCATTTTGATGATCTACCAGGCTGCTGGATTCCAGCATCAACAGGGCCGGGTTACCAGACGTATCGAGGCGGATGCCTTCCAGCCAGTCACGGATCTCCAGCGTTTGATCGTTCACGATGACTGAATAACGCCACTCACGCGTTTCCGTGACCCGTGACCAGCGTGCCAGCGCATCTTGGTAGGCAGTAAACAGCGTTTCCATGGGTTCAGCCAGGCTCTCCGCCATGATTTCACCGAAAGCACCCGTTGCCAGTTCACCCCGACGGGCAATGCGTTCCAGCCCATCGCGGAGTGCTGTCACCAAATCCTCTTTGCGTGACAGTGCATCGGCCTGCACCTTGATCAGCTCATCTTGGAGCTGCCATTTTCGCAGGTCATCCAAGGCAAACGGTTCTTCATCCTCGCCCGTCATATCTTCTAGTTCAAAAAACACCTTCAGCCGTTCACGAAAAAAAGTTTTTACCGGATTTTTCAAAAAAAATTCCAGATCACGCACCGCGAGAGGTTCCTCACGGCGCATTGGCGCAAGAGGTTCCGATGACCGTTGCTTGAATGATCGCGGCAGCCATTCATGCGCGTAAGTGAATAGCCCGCAGCTTTCAGCATTGTGGCTGAAATACGCGGGACTGAACGGTTGCAGACGATGCTCAACCGTCAGCCGCTCCACCAGTGCTTTCCCTGCTATGTCCTGGGAACCATCAACCCCTTTGAGTCGCCACCCTGAACGCAGATGATCGCGTAGCTGACTCACCAGCACCGACGGCGTCCGTTCAGAATTATCGGTGATGCTGCGGCCTACCCAGAAGATATGCAGCGCATCGCGTGCGGATAGCAGCGCCTCCATGAACAGGTAACGATCATCCTCGCGCCGTGAACGGTCGCCTGGACGGTAATCCCGCCCCATCAGATCAAAATCCAGCGGAGGTCGGCTACGTGGATACTCTCCGTCATTCATGCCCAGCAGACAGACATACCGGAACGGAATGGCACGCATCGGCATGAGGGTGGCAAAGGTGACCGCACCTCCGAGAAAGGGTTGGGACAGCCCGCCCTCATCAATGCGGGACAGCCAATAAGGCCCGACCACTGAAAGCGGCAACGGTTCTACCAGTTCAGCCGCGTCACAAGCCTGTTGCCATTGCTGCAAGGCCAATTCCAAACGCATCAGTGTGAAGGCATCGTGGGTTTCGCTGGCCGCGAAAAAGTCAGCCAGAATGGCGCGCAGACGGGCGCACCAGGTTGCCACCGTTGTTGGTTGCTCAAGAGTTCGCCAGGCTGAGTCCAATCGGTCGAGAAACTGTATTAGCGGACCTAGTAAAGCTGCATCCAGTCCACCAATTTCGTCATAAGGCTCAATGCCGCGCCAAGCGGCAGCACCCTGCCCTACCGCATAACCCAACAACATGCGACGGAGTCCGAACAGCCAGGTGTTAGGAATAGCCTGGGCAGCAGCCGACGTATCCGCTGCTCGCGCGGGTAAGTTGAGGCTAGCCCGTTGCGCGTCATGCAACCCCCAGCGAATATTGGCGCCTTTAATCCAGCGATGCAGTCGAGGTAGATCGATCTGATTGATTCCGAAACGTAGCCGAACTGCTGGAACTTCTAACAGATCGAACACGTCACTCACAGAAATCCGTGACTGCGGTAGGTCCAACAAGTGCCCTAATGCTTTGATCAAGGAGCTAGAGTGCTGTCGAACCTGATCTGCCACCGTAAAAGGAAGATAACGCGGATCTTTCCGGTCGAGTTGACCAAACACTGCCTGGATGTACGGCGCATAGACATCTATCCCGGAAACCATCACGATGATGTCGCGGGGACGCAGACTGGCATCGTGATTGAAAGCGGCTAACAATTGATCATGGAGGATTTCTACTTCCCGCCTCGGGCCGTGGGCGATATGAAAACGGATTGATGTGTCCTTGTCAGTATCCACTGCCGGCCAATGATCCCGAGTTTCGGCGAGGGGACGTAGGTCACGGATATCATCTTGCAGTTGTCGCAGCAGTGTCGTGCCGTCATTGGTATAGAAGAGATCGATACGGTGTCCGATAGCGCTGAATTGAGACTGATACTTTATTCGGGCATCGGCGCTGTCGTACTCATTGAGTAGAGCGATGAAGTCACGGCCCTGCTTGCCCCATGCCGCCAGCAAGGGATGGGCATATTGATGCCGATTAGCTTCTAGCGAGATAGCAGGCGTGTTGGCGCGACGCCGATGCCGTGGGTATTCAGCACGCGGCAAATCTTTGTCAGAGATGATATCCGCCCAGTAATGCTCACAAGGATTGGGCACACACATTAGCACCTGAGTCCAGCGTCCCAGCAAGGCCAAAACCTCCAATGACTGACGCGGTAACGAAGAAATCCCGAAGACCATTACGCGACGTGGCAATCCCTTGGGCGGATTGCTTGCCGTCCAGGCATTGGCACGTTGCAGGAAGGCTTCATGCACGGATGCACGACTAGCATGACCGATCAGTCCATGATCGGACAGTGGACGCCGGACATCGTCGAGTAACGCCCGCCATAAGGACGGCTGCCAGCCCAGTGCTTCCGGCAACCGGATCGTTGTTCCGTTGGCTTTGATTAACATGTCCTCGCCACGCTCCCAAGCATCCAGCCAGTCGGCACGGTAGACCTGGTACTGATCGAACAAATCAGCAAGCCGCTCGGCCAACTGAAATCGCTTACGCCGATCCGCATCCCGATCCAAAAATCGCCGCAAGGGGCAATATTCCGGCCGTCCAATCAACTCCGGCAGCAGACGCATCAAACGCCAGATTAGAAACGGCTTGTCGAAGAGTGAGATTTCCGGTACCGATGCCTTGCCCAGCACGGACCGATACACTCGCCAGAGGAAGGTTGACGGCAGGGAAATATCCAGCGCTGCTGCAATCCCGCAACCGCCCAGCTCGTCACTCGCAATGTCGGCGGCTAGGGCCAGTTTCAGCCATTGGGCAATGCCGTTGCTCTGCACCAAGATGACCTCGTTCTCCAAGGGCGCCAATGGATAGCGCTTCATCCAGGTCACCAGCAGATCGCGCAGGGCCTCGGGTTGGTTGCCGTGAACCAGCATCAGGCCGGCAGGGAGGGAAGATAAATTCAAAGTAAACTCTTTAGGAGTTACGCAGTTGAATTTGTAACTCTATACAGGATTGAGTTTTTTCTG
>CAUYTW010000361.1 GCA_963575715.1 Gammaproteobacteria bacterium
ATAATGTATAGGTTAGTATAATTATGTACAAGTTTCAAGACTCAGTTACGAACCCTTCAAGACCCATCGATCCTTCAGGATCGAGGAGTATCCACGCTAGTGATCTTAATAGAATTCCGAGCATCTATCCCGACCATTTATCTCTGAATAAATAGTCGAACAAATAAGTCGTCTATTTGAATAGTTGAATATTAAAATCGGAATTGTTGCTAATTAACAACGACGCACAAAACCTGGAACGCATTTGAGTTTACGTATCTATCTCACGAAACCACTTGCGGAAATACATTTAGTTGGCGCATCATGAATGCGGACTTGATGACTGGGAGTGGTATCCATGAAACATTTTTCTTCGTGGTGGTTGTTTTTTTGGTTAATGTTGTTTCCCGTTTATGAGAGCGCGGCAGTCAACATTCTTGGGCTGCAAATGCAGGATAAAGCAGGATATAGCATTCTGGTTCTTGATTTGGACGGATCGGCCGGAATTAATCTGTTTCCCTTGGATAGCCCAAATCGGGTGGTCGTGGATCTAACCGGGGTACGCATAAGTAATCCGCGTCAGATACATGCAATGAAAAGTACATTCTTACGCGGGGTACGTGCCGGCTTTCAATCAGATGGGCGGCTACGCATTGTTCTTGATGTGACTCGTCCACTCTGGCCACGTAGTTATTTTACTGGCGATGGTAAAAAAACGCGGTTAACCATAGAACTGCGCGACTCTGCGGGGGTTCCGATTCCTCCTGTAAAGATTCAGTCTAAATCAGCATCGGCCAGCCGCATACAGTCCTTCCGGCGGGCTGAACAAAAAACGGTTTCATCCACGGAGAAAAACGCGCACGTTACTAAAATTGCCGCTGACCCTTTACCAGTAATCCCTCAAGCTCCCGAAGTGGAAAAGGTGCCTGATAATGCACCAGAATTTTCACCAGATGTCTATCATCAAACACCTTCACCGCAAGGCAAGGTTGTGGAAGCAGCAAACGAGCACGCATCTGTTTTTTCTCCCGCAATCAAGGGAAGGGAAATTGTAATAGCGGTAGATGCAGGCCATGGCGGCAAGGATCCTGGCGCGATTGGGCCTGGGGGTACCGAGGAAAAAAAAATAACCTTATCGATTGCGCGACGGGTAGCGGAACTTATCCGCAGGGAACGCGGGATGCGTCCAGTAATGACCCGCAATGGCGATTATTTCGTAGCGTTACGCGAACGAATTCAGAAGGCTCATGACGCTAAGGTCGATCTATTTATCTCCATCCACGCTGACGCGGTTCGTGATTCTTCGGTTACTGGCGCCTCGGTTTACGTTCTTTCCGAGAAAGGAGCAAGCTCCGAAGCTGCACGATTTTTGGCCGAAAAAGAGAACTCTGTCGATCTGGTCGGAGGAATACATTTAGAAGGACGTGACAGCAATCTCGCCCGGACTTTGCTTGATATGTCCCAGAGCGCCACGTTGAACACCAGTCTGTCGGTAGCTGGAAAACTGCTTGCCTGCATGGAAAAAATAGGCACACTGAGTCGTAATTCCGTAGAACGCGCTGGTTTTCTGGTACTTAAATCGCCAGATATTCCTTCGGTATTGGTGGAAACTGCCTATCTTTCCAACCCCAATGAAGAAGAAATGCTTGGTGATTCACGTTATCAACAGACGATTGCTCAGGCGATCATCAAAGGAATTCGCGCTCATTTTCTTCGTAGTCCGCCTGCAGGTACTTTACTTGCCAAATCCATGGAGGTTGATTCCCTGGAAGCGCGACGTTATTAAGGTGGTTGATTGTTAATTTCCAACAGTTGTAATTGTTGTTTAATGTAAGCGCGTGATTCATTACTTAGGGTGGAATTTTTTAGAGCCAAGCGAAAAACCTGAATAGCCTCAGCGTGGCGCTGTTCAGCGGTAAGCGAAATTCCAAGTCCCATTAGCCAAGTAGCGTTATTGGGATGGTAACGTAGCGCCTGACGATATTCGTCAATGGCAGCCTGATGATTGCTGATACGTTGTTCCAACGCGCCAGTAAAGGCATGGTAGTCGGGATTTTCTCCCGCATGAGACTGTGCGCCACGTAAAATGGTAAGAGCATCTTGTGGATTTCCATGTTCAATAATAATGCGTGCCAAAGGAAAGGCCAAATTAGCGGCTTGTGGATCAAGTTGTAATCCTGCTTGTAAAATTTTTTCTGCCGCTGATTGATCATTGCGCTCCAGAGCAAGATTGGCGAGCGCAAGTCGAGCGTTGTGATAACTCGGATCGATCACCAACGTCTGTTTCAGACCTTCGCGGGCCTGGTTAATTTCTCCCTTGCGTAATAAAGATAAGGCGGATTCGTATTGTTCCTTAGCGCGGCGTGCGGGATCTATTGATTTATTAAATTGATTTGGAACGATGCTGGAAGTTGTGCCTTGATTCAGTAGCGTAGTTTTGTTAGTAACTGTCAGTTCGTGACGTGGCTTATTTTTATTTGGATTATCATTAAGTAACAACAAATGTCGCGCTGGATCAACATCCTGATTCATCTGTGTCTGAATTTGTTTAATGCGCCTAAGCCGTGGCTTCACGTCACGCCATTTTTCTGCAATATTTTTTGCCGCCTGTCGTGCTTTAAGTTTATTGGGATACAATCCGTGGATCATGACAAATAACTCACGACCATGTCGTTGAAGACGAAAATATCTCAATTCAGGAAAATTTTCATGGTCACGGGCAAACTGTTGTAATGTTTGTAATCTGCGCCGCGCGTTTAGAATTATAAGCGTATAGTAATTTTGGTTTTGGTCATGTATCCAGTCAGTACGGTCGATTAATTCATTAAAATTTTTTGGACTTGCAACCGTTGGTGCGACTTTTTCCTTGAGAGGATCTTTTTGGCCGCCATCCACATTTTTTTTCGATGGATCGATTTCTACCCGGGAAGAAGCCTGCGCTGACGTAACGGGGATAGTAGAAATATTTGATAATGGCGGAGGAACGGATAAGGGTAATTCTGGATCAGAAACTATTGAAACGGGTACGTTTTGCATAGGTGGCGCGCTGGTAACCGCAGGAATAATGGTTGGCTCCGTTAAAGAACGTGGTACAGACGAAGCCGTTACCACGGGCTGATCCTTCTGATCCTTTGTGGAATGCGTGATTGAAATGGCAGGTGTCCTTAAAACTATCCATGGTAATAATGGCCACCCCCATTCCACGCCAAGCATGATTAGTAATATTGATAGTAAACCACCTGCAATCAAAGTAATGTGATTAATGGATAATGAAATAACGGTTGCCCACGAATGCAGAAATGGTTGCTTCGCCGCCGGGGTATCAATAACTGCCGCCAGCACAATACGCTTTCCTACTTGGCGACGGCCTTCGGTGCAGGCCAGCAACAATGATTTGTGCGCCAGTATATTGATTAATCGTGGGATACCCAAAGTAGCGCGGTATAATGCGCGTACCGCGTCCGGTAAGAATAATACCCCTCCCTGATAACCAGCAACATTTAGACGGTGGGAAAGATAATGTCCAATTTCATCACGCGCCAGCGGCATTAATTGATGCTGAAAAATAATGCGTTGCAATAATTGGCGTACTGATTCTTTGTGTAATTTTTCGTCTAATTCCGGCTGCCCAAATAGTATTACGCGCAGGAGCTTTTGTTTTTCTGTTTCAAGATTAGTGAGTAATCGCAGCGCTTCCAGGCTTTGAAGCGGCATTGCTTGGGCCTCATCAATACACAATACTACATGCCTGCCCTGCTCGGTGATGTCGGATAATCCTTTAGTGAGCAATTTAAGCAACTGATGTTGATCATTATCCTTGAAATCAGCTAATGGTACCTTTAACTCATCGGCTAATGCCAAAAGAAGCGTATTAGGCTCCAGATAAGGATTGTGAATATAAGCGGTAATATATTCAGGTCCAAGATTTTCAAGAAAGTTACGACATAATAGCGTTTTTCCTGTGCCCACTTCTCCAGTAATCTTAACAAAACCTGCACCACTTTTTACCGCGATGGACAGGGTATTAAATGCCTTCTGATAGGCATTGGTGGGAATAAAAAAATTGGTATCTGGAGTAATACCGAAAGGATCCTCACGTAGACCAAAATGAGTCATGTACATCTATAACTGCCTAATTATATCAAGGTGCTAGCGTAGTTGCAGATACTTTCTTGATTAATTCAAGAACCCATCAACAATTCTGGATCGGGGGGTATCCACGCCGAGAATCTATAAATGTCATTGCCAAACCGAGCGAATGTTCAGATCGATCCTCGTTATCAATCCACTATGATTCGCAGGAGAAGTTTCATAGGGAGCCATATAAAGATAATTACCAATTACTGCGCCACCAATATAGCCTTTGCTCATTGCGTGATAAGTAGTTGTATCAAATACCGACCATGCATCAGAATTAATAAATGGCAGCCGCCGATCATAACGTGTAATTTGACCATTGTAGATTCCTTCCGCCTTGCAGTGTGGAATAAAATAAACAAACTCGTTATGGATAAACGAGCCAAAGAATCCACGACTTTCAGGATAAACCAATTCGGTATCAAAAAATTGCCAGCTACCACCATCATCTAAGGATTGCCTGCTGTCATGACAGGCTACCTGTCCGAAACGATTGTTACCATCGAAATAGGGCGCGAGATAAAGATATTGACCGTCGTAGCAACCACCAATATATCCACAACCACGCGGATTAAATTTTTTTAGATCAACAATTTGCCAACTGGCTGGATCAATAAATGTGCCACCGCGCCGATAACACACGAGTAGTCCATGATAATCTCGTTGCTCACGGACAAAAGGCACAAAATAAATAAATTCTCCGCCATTTACTGCTGAATGAAAACCTCTGCTTAGAGTTGCTAATAAATTGCTATCAAATACCTCCCAACTATCAATTGCGCTAAATGCACGGGTCGTATCATAACGCACCATCGTACCGTGATAAGCATTCCATTTGAGTTGATAAGGCGCGAGATAAAGATATTGACCGTCATAACAACCGCTCACGAAACCTCTGCCATTATCAACAATTTTCTGTATATCAAAAAAATTCCACGAATCAGGATTATGAAAATCGCATTGGGTATCGTAACGAGTTACCTGCCCATGATGGCGATCATGATGGTACGGAATCAGATAAAGATAGCGTCCATCAAATAGACCATCGGCAAAGCCACGACTGGCTGCGTTGACTAATGCAGTATCAAACACTGTCCAGCTAGCGGAGTCATGAAAA
The DNA here is from genome assembly GCA_963575715.1 of Gammaproteobacteria bacterium. Classification (NCBI taxonomy): domain Bacteria; kingdom Pseudomonadati; phylum Pseudomonadota; class Gammaproteobacteria; species Gammaproteobacteria bacterium. Next base: position 5,234 of record CAUYTW010000361.1, read on the forward strand.
TCACTATGGGTATCATAACGGGTCACCTGACCGAAAAATCGACCTGGACCATTTGCCATGGGTACGAAATAAAGATAACGTCCGTCGTAAACCGCACCAGAAAATCCCTTACTACCTGGATTAATCGACGTGCTATCAAAGAATTCGATTGCTTGCGTCATACCACTAATACCTTATAAGAATTACGCAGTTGAAAGTTGAAAGTTTAAGTCATTCTGCACGAAGCGCAGCGGAATCACAGAATCTATCTACAGAGAGATTCTGCGTTCTGCGACTGCACGCAGAATGACACAGGCGCTTACGCATTCTCTGCGCAGAATGATAGAAAAAATTAAATCCTTTATTATAGAGTTACAAATTCAATTGCGTAACTCTTACCTTAAATTAAAGATTCCGTGTAACTGCCCAGCTATCCTTTTTGCAGTCAATGCAGAGCGGAGTTTAGCCAGGAGGATTTTTTTGGAATCCGCAGCTAATGCTTGGTCGCCTGGCTTCCTGACAGGCCCTGGGCATTGCGGTATGGTTCGCGTTTCACCGGTGCCAGGCAAAATAAACTGGATGGCAGTAAAAATCTCACATTATCATGTAGTACCGGTGGAAGCGATGGCGACAGAAAAGCAGGCTCTCGACGGAAAAACCGCTGAAATTATCTGGCTTTAGCCATAGTGAGAAAAACGGGAACGGAAAAACTGCTGGAATCCTATGGCTTTAGCAATGGGGGAGGAAAGCGGGAATTTGACTTCGGATTTTTCTTTATGTACCTATGCTACATTAACGATGTTTCGTGTCATAAGGCTTAAAGTGCTGGTGGCAAGAAAATCGCTTTATTTTTATCCTAAAAAAGCACCATTCATCCCACATAAAAGAAATGTGGGCGGAATTACCATCAGTCATGGCCAGAATGTTGTAGCGGAAACGCGAGAGTCTGGAGACCCCGATGGGTTCATCCTTAAAACCCCCTGGCTTTAGCCATGAGGTGGTTTAGGTAAACTGTTATTATCACGATTCAATTCAGGAGGCTTTATTATGTTTTTTTTACTATCACGCTTGGTTATTTATTGTCTTTTCATCCATCCCGGCTTTTCTTTCGCCGTCGGCACCCTTAATGCGTTGAACGACACCGGTATCACCCAATGCGTCGACGACTCCGGCAACTTCGGCGCCTGCACCGAAATGATTACCGGCGACAGCGCCGTTAATCCACGTCAGGATGGCCGCTACGGGCGGGACGCCGCAGCAGCAGCGGGCAAGCTGGTTAAGATTGGTGGTGGCAGGGTAGGTTTTGATTTCACTAAAATAGCCAACGACGGTAGTGAACTTCACGCCTCCGCTGCTCTCGGTGCCGGCCCAAAGGATTGGGCCTGCATTCGTGACAACGTCACCGGCATTCTGTGGGAAGTGAAAACTAATGACGGTGGCATCCGTGACAAGGACAACACCTATATCTTCAGCAACGCCGTCACTTTTGTGGCCGCCGTCAATGCTACTGGTCTATGCGGGTTTAACGACTGGCGCCTACCCACCATCAGGGAACTCACTGGCATCGTCCATCATAGTGTCGCTTCTGGTTCCGGGGTACCAACTATCGACACAACTTATTTTCCAAATACTCCCGTCGCCTCGTTTTGGTCTGATTCAACGTTCGCCAGCAATGCCGGTTATGCGTGGTACGTCAATTTTAGTGATGGCAGTACCAGCTACTATCCTAAGTATGCTGCATTTCAGGTGCGGCTCGCGCGTGCAGGACAGTATAGTGTCAATTTGACTGATAATCTGGACGGAACCGTCACGGATAGCGACACTGGATTGATGTGGGCCAGCTGCGGCGTGGGGCAGACCTATAACAAAAATGACGGTACCTGCATAGGCAGTGCTTCTTCCTTAAATTGGGACGGGGCGCTGAGTGCCGCCAGGGATTCGCGGCTAGGTGGTTACAGTGATTGGCGTGTGCCGAATATCAGCGAGTTGCGTTCCATAATTGATTACAGTCGTGTCAACGCTCCAACTATTGATACCTTGTATTTTCCCAACACTCCCGTTACCTCGTTTTGGTCTAGTTCTCCGGTTGCCGGTAGTTCAGACAAGGCGTGGGTCATCAATTTCAATTATGGGGATAACAGCTTCAACCCACGGATCAACAACAGTAGTGCGGTTCGGTTGGTGCGTGCGGGACAGTCATTTGATTTGTTAGCGCCTCCGGGGAACAAATTAACTGTGAACAGGACAGGCACAGGAAGCGGCGTGGTAACCAGCACCCCAGCGGGAATCGACTGTGGTAGTGATTGCACGGAGGACTACGCCGGCGGCACGAGCGTGACGCTAACTGCGACACCGGCTACGGGTTCGACCTTCGCGGGCTGGAACGGCGGTGGTTGCTCGGGTTCCGGAGTCTGCATACTAACCATGAACGCCGCAACGACGGTGACCGCAACCTTCAATCCCGCCATGTATTCCTTGAACGTCGTCAAATCCGGAAATGGTACAGTGAGCAGCACTCCGGCGGGGATTAATTGCGGGACGGATTGCAGCGAAAACTACGCACCGGGAACGAGCGTGACGCTGAAGGCAACACCGGGCGCAGGATCAATTTTCACGAAGTGGTCTGGGGCCTGCACGGGAACCAGCACTTCCTGCGTCGTGGCTATGAATGCGGACAAAACAACGACTGCGAACTTTCTGGCCCGCCCAGCCGCGACGGTGATTACCGGCGCGGTCGCGGGTAATGCCCAAGTCACACTGACATGGACAGCGATGGCGGGAGCCGCGAGTTACAAAGTTTTTCAGGGAACGACAGCGGGCGGTGAATCTACAACTCCAGTAAAAACCGGCGTCACCGGAACTAGCGTGGTCATTACCGGATTGACCAACGGCAAAAAATATTTTTTCAAAATGGCCGCTGTCAACGCGGCGGGTACCAGTGCGCTATCGAACGAGGTTGGCGTCACGCCGAGAGTCTCCAGCCGGCAGGCGGATTTCGTGGTTACCAGTATCGTTCCGATTCCCGCTAGTCCCCCAGTCAACGGTTCCTTCGGCGTTGACGTGACGATTAAAAATCAGGGTACGGTAATTGGCGAGGGTGGTTATCTGGACCTTTGGCTCAATCAATCCACAGTTCAAGCCTGCGGTGCGGAGGGCGACGCCTGGAGGGACATCGGCATCCTAGCGGCAGGCGCGAGCAAAACCGTCACAATTTCGTTGAAAGCAGATACCACAGGTGGGACAAAGACACTACGCGCTTTTGTGGATAGCTGGTGTGAAACTGTTGAATCCAATGAAATTAATAACCAATTTGCCCGGACGTATGTCGTCACGCCTGCTGCGCCCACGATTAACGTGGTCAAGGGCAACGGCCAGGTGACGCTGAAATGGACAGCGGTGCTCGGTGCCACGAGCTACAATGTTTTTCAGGGAGCGACAGCGGGTGCAGAATCGACGACTCCGGTGAAAAACGGACTCACCGGAACCAGCGTGGTGATTACCGGATTAACCAACGGCACGACGTATTTCTTCAGGATGGCCGCTGTCAACGCCGGAGGTGCGGGTTTGTGGTCGAACGAGGTCAGCGCCACGCCAGCACCGTAACATCTGGCGGCGGATGAAAAAAAGCCCCTCTTCCTTTGGGAGAGGGGTTTTTTTGTTATTGCCGCATAGGTGGTAATTTGGGCATGCGCTGAATTGCACGATGACCAATATCACGCCGATGAAACATGCCCTTCCAATAAATGCGCTCCGCTGCAGCGTAAGCCTGACATTGCGCCTCTGCAAGTGATTCACCCAGTGCGCAGCTACACAAGACCCGCCCGCCAGCAGTCACCACCTGATTATCCTGTTGCCGAGTACCGGCGTGGAAAATTTTCGTGTTAGGCAATGGCGTCGCGTCGAGTCCGGTAATCGGATCTCCCTTACGATAACTGCCGGGATACCCGGCGGCAGCCAGCACTACTCCTAGCGCGGGACGCGGATCCCACTCGATAGTGATCCGGTCCAAGCTACCCGCTAATGCCGCCTGACACAACTCGACCAAATCAGAACGCAAACGCAGCAGGATGGGCTGGGTCTCGGGGTCACCGCATCGGCAGTTGTATTCCAGAACTTTGGGCATACCGTCGGGATCAATCATCAAACCAGCGTAGAGAAAACCCACATAGGGCGTCCCCTCTGCCGCCAGCCCCCGTACTGTGGGGAAAATGATTTGATTCAGCACGCGTTGCTCGACTGCTGCGTCCACCACCGGCGCGGGGCTATAAGCACCCATGCCGCCGGTATTGGGTCCGTGGTCGCCATCGTCACGAGTCTTGTGATCCTGGGAACTGGCCAAAGGAATGACATGCTCACCGTCGCACAGGACAATAAAACTCGCTTCCTCGCCTTCAAGGTATTCCTCAATGACCACTCGTTCCCCGGCAACGCCAAAGTTTCTTTTTTCCAGCATATCGCGCGCTGCGTTCGTGGCTTCTTCCCTGGTGCGGGCAATGACAACGCCTTTTCCCGCGGCCAGACCGTCGGCCTTGATGACGATGGGTATCGCGCAATCGCTGAGGTAGTTCAGGGCAGGTGCAAGCGTGGTGAAAGTGGCGTAAGCGGCACTAGGAATCCCATGACGGGCAAGGAAATCCTTGGCATAAATCTTCGAGCCTTCAAGACGGGCCGCTGCCGCGCTTGGGCCAAAACAACGCAGGTTCGCCGCCTGAAAATAATCTACGATTCCCGTTACCAGGGGTGCCTCGGGACCGACAATCGTTAAATCGATGCCCTGGTCTTGGGCAAAGGTGCGTAGCGCGCCAAGGTCTTCCGCAGCAATGGGGATATTTTCAATTCCTGGTTCACCAGCGGTACCAGCATTGCCAGGGGCAACAAAAACACGCTGGACATGTGCAGACTGTGCAATTTTCCAGGCGAAGGCGTGTTCACGACCACCACTACCAATAACTAATATTTTCATGAAGATACCTTATCCAATAATACTTTGACTTTTTCTGGACCGAGCATAGCGAAAAACGAACCCAAGCGTGGACCTTGCGCTTTGCCGAGCAAGGATTGATACAAAAAGCGAAACCAATTGCCAGGTTCCAATTCATGTGTTCGTCCCACCGAAAAAACCAAATTTTGAATCGCTTCTCCAGTAAATGAATTTTCATTGGCCAATCGTTCCAGCTCATTGGACAAGGAGGACAATGCCGAGAAATAATCTCCAGGCGGTAGTGGTTCCAAAATTATTTCCGCCGCACGCGCGCGAAGATCCTTGATATATTCCATGACATGATGACAAAGGATTCGGAAAAAATCCGCGTTTTCTTCCACCGTCGGGTCATAACGCTTTACATAATCATACAGTAGCCCAGTATCATCGCTGCCAATATTTTGCGCGACATTCACCAGCAATAAATAAGCAATATCGCTTTTGCCAATATCCGATGCGTCATGGCGATGTTGCAAGCCATCGACAAACCACAACGCCGAATTTGGCTCCTGCGCGTTTTCAGTTTTCAGGGCGGTAATATAATTATCCACCAAGCGCGGCAAGATCGGCATTCCCATCTTGCGAGAGCGGTTAGGCTCCTCGAGAAGAAAATAAAGCAAGGCACCGACTGGTGCGAAGGATTGCCATTGCTCCATAGATATTCCATTGCCGATTTTTTTTGAGATTTTCGCAGAATTTTCATCCAGGAATAGTTCATACTTATAAGTCAACGGCGGTTTGGCCCCGAGGATGGTACAAATCCGCGAACTCAACGACGCAGAATCAAGCAAATCCTTGCCGTGCATTTCATAATCAACACCAAAGGTATACCAACGCATCGCCCAATCGACTTTCCAGCCCATTTTGACTTTGCCATCGAAAATCGAAACCCGCCCACGATGGCCGCAAGAGTGGTAGGCTTTTTCGTCACGATCACAATGGTAAGTCACCTCGTGGGTTTCACGATGAATTTCTTGGACGGTGGTTGTGTAGATTTTCCCGCACTGCTCACAGATTGGAAAAAATGGACTCCAGGCTTCGCGCTTTTCAGGCGCGATGGTTTTGATAAATAGGTTACGGATCGCGTCATGATTATCCATAACCCGTTTCAGGGCGGCATTGAATACGCCGGATTGATAACAATTCGTCGAAGACTCAAACAAATACTCGAAACCGTAATAATCCAGGAAATGCTTGAGACGCCCATTCATGAACGCAGCGTAGCTGCTTTCCTTTTCAAATGGATCAGGCAAACTTGACAGTGGAGCGCCCAGATGTGGTTGCAAGAGCGCGTGATTCGGAACATTTTCCGGCAGGCTGCGTAAACCATCCATGTCGTCTGAAAAAACGATCAATCTGGTTTGGCGTTCTGGATAATCATGACTAAAGGCTTTAATCACATAAGAGGTGCGCACCACCTCAGCAAAAGTGCCAATATGTGGTAGACCGGAAGGCCCATATCCGGTCTCGAAAACGGCGATTTTATCCGTGTCTCCCAAGCGTTGAGCAACACGCCCAGCTTCATTGCGCGGCCATTGGATGATCATCCAGCATTTCCGGCGCGGAAACCCCTGGCTTGAGCCATGGGGAGGAAGCGC
>CAUYTW010000362.1 GCA_963575715.1 Gammaproteobacteria bacterium
TGGTACTTTATCCATCACTATAATGCCTCGCTTCCGATTAACCAAAACGGATAATAATCGAATCCTATAAATTAGGGCACTACCCAGGAGTTATAAGTTCAACTGTGTAATTTCTAAGTTTCAAACCACCGGCTTCAGCCGGTGGTCCGCTTGATCGCAGATCGCTATTCAGCGTCCACAGCTTTCATACTCAAACGAATACGACCTTGTTTATCGACTTCCAATACCTTAACTTTCACGGTATCCCCCTCAGAAAGTTTATCGGTTACTTTCTGAACACGCTCATGGGAGATTTGAGAAATATGAACTAATCCGTCGCGTCCAGGGAGAATCGTCACGAAAGCTCCGAAATCCATGAGTTTCGCTACTCGTCCCTCGTACACATGACCGACTTCCACGTCCGAGGTAATTTCTTCGATACGCCGTTTGGCTTCTTGACCGGCGGCGAAATCCACGGAGGCGATTTTCACCACGCCATCATCGGTAATATCGATGCTTGCGCCGGTTTCCTCGGTAATTGCGCGAATAGTGATTCCGCCCTTGCCGATGACATCACGGATTTTTTCTGGGTTAATGCGGATGGTAATAATGCGCGGGGCGTATTCCGACATCTCATCACGGGATTTAGTGATGACGGAATTCATTCGAGAAAGAATATGAAGCCGCCCTTCCTTAGCTTGGGCCAGAGCCTTTTCCATAATTTCTTGAGTAATGCCGTCGATCTTTATGTCCATCTGGAGGGCAGTTACCCCTTCAGAGGTGCCGGCAACCTTGAAATCCATGTCGCCCAGATGATCTTCATCCCCCAGTATGTCGGAAATCACCGCGTAACGGTCACCGTCCTTGATCAGCCCCATAGCAATGCCCGCGACAGGTGCCCGGATGGGTACGCCGGCGTCCATCAGAGCCAGCGACGACCCGCATACTGTGGCCATTGAACTGGAACCGTTGGATTCGGTAATTTCGGAAACAATACGCACCGTGTAAGGAAATTTGGTCATGTCGGGCATGACTGCTATCACCCCACGCTTGGCCAGGCGACCGTGGCCAATTTCCCGACGTTTGGGACTGCCGACGTTTCCAGTTTCGCCCACCGCATAGGGCGGGAAATTGTAGTGCAGAATAAATGGTTCCTTCCGTTCGCCCTCGATGGCATCAATGATCTGTACATCGCGGGCGGTTCCCAGGGTTGCTACGACTAATGCTTGAGTCTCGCCACGGGTAAACAGCGATGAACCGTGGGTTCGGGGCAACACCCCCAGACGCGCGGTAATCGGACGTATCGAGCGGGTATCCCGACCGTCGATCCGTGGTTGTCCATCAAGAATTTGACCGCGAACCACTTGGCGCTCCAGTTTCTCGATGGAGTTGCGCACGGTATCGACCGCGAAGCGCGGTGCGTCGCCTCCAGCAAGCTGGGCGAGGATTTCGGTACGTACCGCCGCCACCTGATCTTGACGGGTGAGCTTTTCAGCGATGCGATAAGCCGCCCGCAATGAATCCGCGCCCAGAGCGGCAACGACCAGGAAGACCTCGTCGTCGGCTACCTGGGGTATCCAAGACCAGGAGCCTGGTTTGACCTCAGCGGCCAACTCCTTGATCGCATTAATCGCAATCCGCATCTGGGCATGGCCGTACATTACCGCGCCGAGCATCACTTCTTCTGATAATTCAGCGGCTTCGGATTCCACCATCAGGACTGCGGTCTCGGTACCCGCAACCACTAAATCAAGCTGGGAGTTGCTGATCTGTTTGTTAGTGGGATTGAGAACATACTGCCCACCGATATAACCCACCCGCGCTGCTCCCAAGGGTCCGTTAAAAGGTAAACCAGAAACGGCCAGTGCCGCAGAGGCACCAATCATTGAAGGAATATCTGGGTCGATTTCTGGGTCCAAGGACATCACTGTGGCAATAATTTGGACTTCCTGGGTGAAGCCTTTGGGAAAGAGCGGACGCAAAGGCCGATCAATGAGACGCGAGGTCAGAGTCTCTTTTTCGGTGGGACGCCCTTCGCGCTTAAAAAAGCCGCCTGGAATCTTGCCGGCAGCGTAGGTGCGTTCCTGATAATTGACGGTAAGGGGAAAGAAATCCCTGCTTTCGGATGCTTCTTTATTGCAAACTACGGTAACCAAAACCACCGTATCGCCCAGGCTGGCGAGCACCGCGCCGCTTGCCTGGCGTGCGATTTCGCCGGTTTCAAGAGTAACTGTACTCGCGCCATACTGAAAAGTTTTTTTAATAGGGGTCAAGACGAACTTCCTTTACTGAAGAAGAGAGGTGGAGAAGCAGAACATCATCAATATTCGTAACGTGGACACCCCGCAATCGAGCAGCATTGCGAGGAGTAAACGCCGGTATTATTTACGCAAACCTAGTCGAGAAATGAGGCTATGGTAGCGGTCTTCGCTCGAACGTTGTAAATAATCGAGCAGTTTGCGACGCTGGCTAACCAAACGAAGTAATCCCCTGCGGGAATGATGATCATGGACATGGATCTTGAAATGGCCGGTTAAGTGCTCGATACGCGCCGATAACAATGCGACTTGGACCTCCGGGGAACCGGTATCGTTGTTAGCACGGCGGTAGTTCTGAAGGATCTGGCTCTTCTGTTCAGCGGAAAAAGACATGCGGACAAAGCTCCGATGGGGATGCCAAATGGCTGTTCTTAAATTGGAGTCTACGGCTAATGCTTGGTTGCTCACCAATACATTTTTGTTAACAAATGCTCACTGAAGATAACTCTTCAGTGAGGGGGGTATCTCCCAATGGTTGTGAAAAGTTACCTTTCCACAACCGCGTATAAAATAAAGAGAATAGCTTGATTATCGCTATGTAATCTCTTTATTTTTCAGTATCTTAAAGGTTTTATTCTACAAAGAATTGTTTGCAGAAACCACATACCTTTCCGATAACAGTAAATGAATTATAGCTGTAAAATTTCAGTACTGTCAAACTGTTACTATTTTTGAACTATTACCTTAATTTAGAATTTATTAATAAATGTAAGTAATAATTAACAAATCAGATACTATGCGTGAACCTTCCCTGGCGTGCTCCCGCGTATTGCCACACGGTTCGCGCTTCATCGGACGCCCGAATTCCGGTAACACCATCGCCACCGGACGCTAGGTTGGTGCCGTCCTCCCTGCGCATAACATTCGGGCCTACCGCCCGTAGCCAACGCTAAAATATCCGGGCCGCGTTGATATCCCGGTAATGAATAACGCCACAATTCGGACAAATCCACTTCCGAAACAATAGCGCTATTGCATCCATTCGTTGATCACATTTCGAGCATACCTTAATTGGTCGGCTCGAATCGGTCGATGACTATTATTTTTCGACCGAATCACTCCCTTATTATTTTCTGAATAGGGCGGGGTGATTGATTTTAAAGACGCAATTACAAATTTTTAATTTTTTGGGTACGACCCAGCATATTGTAAAGCACCGACAATTCTTGAATAAATACCTACATTTTAATAATGTGAAAATAAAACAGAATTATCGCAAAAATCATTAATAAATACTTAATTAATCAATTCATTTTTTAAACAATGGGGACTCAACTGTTTCTGACGCAATTCTTTCGGTGTTTTCAAATGCTTTACGGTGGCGTTGTAAACGTATCTCGAAGTCTCGAACCATTGTCAGAACAGATTCTGCTGTTGCACAGTTGGGTAAATTCTCACTCGTTTTACTTGAATGACCACGCTGGACAGACATTCGACAGGAGAAATGGTGCAGGATGACAAGTAACTCAGCAGTGAGTTCGGCCTCACGGCTGGCTCCCACCGTTGGCTCGAGAACCACGAATTGCCCGCCATGGTATTCAATGAGAAATTGAAGGGCATCACTGCCGAAACGGGCGAGTCGATCACGGTGGGTAACCACAACCGTGAGCTTATCGCCGCGCATAAGTCGTTCCAGTAGGGAACGCAATCCTTTACGCTTGAAGTTGAGGCCGCTGCCAATGTCTTGGATGATTGCGGCGTTAGGGTAGGCGGCGTGTAGTCTGTGGATTTGATGTTCGAGATCGTCACGGTGTTTGGCGCTGCTAACGCGAGCGTAGCAGACGAAAGTAGGTGGCGCGTTCTTGACCAAATAGGCATCAACATCGAATAGTCTCTGACCGGCAGGATTGCGTATCGAGGGGATAATGCCTTGATCGGCATAGCTTCGTAAGGTGGTTTTACCCATCCCTAGCTTGGCTATCGCTTTGCGGAGCGGAACGTATGCCATCTATTAGGTATTTAATGGTAGATTATGATAGCAAATAGTAGTTTTTCCTTAACTATTTGTCAATTCTCTATTCTACCTTCTACAAATTCGACTTACGCCGAAGGCCAGTGCCTTCCTCTCCATAGGCTGACGCCGTGGAACTCGCCAATTTCTCAAGGTTTCTCGCCCTCACCATAATTTGAGAATATCGTTAATTCAATGGCGACACAACCGATTACAACGCCATGGCACCTTCTGCTCCGCTTAGGCTACGCACCAGGGCTGCGGAGCATAATAACTGATGCTTGATATTTATCTATAACTGTCTATACTTGCTCATTATGAATAAAAAATATCGAATCAACGAGTTTGCTAAACGGGTCAGCCGCTCTTCATCCACGATACGAAGATGGGAACGAGAGGGTAAGCTTCAAACGAAACGCCTGACGTCGGGGCAGGCCTTTCCATCTCGTGACTACTAGAAATAATTTTTTAACAACGGATCGACCGCTGCTCGTGCTCGGTTCCTCGGGACAAGTGGGAAAAGCACTGGTTCGAAAACTCGGTCCACATGCGCTGGCGCTTTCGCGCCAAGAGTTGAATCTTGCCGAGCTGAGCACTCTTCCCGCGCTCCTGGACGCGATTCAACCTTGCGTAGTGCTTAATGCTGCTGCTTATACCCAGGTTGATCGTGCTGAACAAGAAGAGGCATTGGCCTTGACCATTAACGGCGATGCTCCTGGGATTTTAGCGCGTTGGTGCGCGGCACGCGATGTTCCTTTTATTCACTATTCGACTGACTATGTCTATTCCGGCGAAGGTATTATTCCCTGGGTCGAGGATTCTCCTGTCGCGCCGCTTAATGTCTATGGCCGGAGTAAATTGGCGGGTGATCTCGCTGTGGCTGCGGCGGGTGGAAAATGGCTAATTTTTCGTACTTCTTGGGTATATGACGCGCAAGGCAAGAATTTCTTGAATACCATGGTGCGTTTAGGAGAAGAGCGTGAAATTCTGCGAGTGATTTCGGATCAACATGGTGCGCCGACCTACGCCCCAGATCTTGCCGAAGCAACCTTGATGATTATGGAACAAGCGCTTGCGATGCCGCGATTCCCGAGCGGAATTTATCACCTTTGTAACTCGGGAGAGACCACCTGGCATGAATTCGCAACCGCGATCTTGGAAGCAATTAGCCAACGGGGCGTTAAACTTAAAACACGTATGATTGAAGCAATCACTACGGCGGATTATCCAACTCCAGCCCGTCGGCCACTCAATTCTCGTCTCAATTCCAAAAAAATATATAAAACTTTTAATGTCGAGCTGCCTGACTGGAGAGCTGGACTTGCTCGTTGTCTACAAGAAAGATAAGGCTGTGCATTATGCAAGTTACCTCACTAGCACTTCCTGGATTATTACGCGTTGAACTCGATTTGCATGGAGACGCACGCGGTTTCTTCGTGGAACGATTCAATCAAAAAGAATATCAACAATACGGTCTACCGATTGAATTCAAGCAGGATAACCATTCGCGTTCAGCGCCGGGGGTACTCCGCGGCCTGCATTACCAATATGGCTTACCTCAGGGAAAACTGGTTGGTGTTCTGCGGGGTAAAATCTGGGACGTAGTTTTAGATATTCGTCCTAGTTCATTAACCTATGGCAAAAGCCTTGGAATTGAATTAAGTGACTTAAGCGGTCATCTCCTTTGGGTACCGCCAGGATTCGCGCACGGCTTTTGCGTTTTAGGCGATGAACCCGCAGATTTACTTTACAAGGTTACCGAATTTTACAATCCGCAGGGAGAAAAAGGGATTCACTGGGCTGATCCGGACGCCGCGATCCGTTGGCCAATCCAGAATCCTGTAGTGTCGGCGCGCGATAACCTGCTGCCGACTTTTTCTTCCTATCGTATTAATCCAATTCAATGGAATCAACTTTAATTCGCATTGTAATAAAAAATGAAGAGGCGATGGAGATGCTTGGGGCGCACTTAGCGCAAGCAGTGGGAAAAACTGGAGTAAGTTTAGCGCTCAAAGGTACCTTGGGTGCAGGAAAAACCACTCTTGCGCGCGGCTTCCTGCGCGAGCGTGGATACCAGGGAACAGTCAAAAGTCCAACCTTTACCTTGATTGAACCCTACGATTTATTAGAAGGTGTGATATACCACTTCGATCTTTATCGTCTAGTCGATTCCGAGGAATTGGAATTACTAGGAATCCGTGATTATTTTGTCCCAGATGCGATTTGTTTAATCGAATGGCCGGAGCGGGGAGCGGGAGTGCTACCTGAATTAGATCTGCAAGTATTAATTAACTATTGCGAAGAAGGACGAACCGTACAAATTGAAGCAACCAGCCCGCAGGGTGTTGATGTGTTGGAAATGCTGAATACCTTGCCTGATTTTCGAGGATTAAAAAATGAATTCTCTGCGTCTCCCCGCAGTTGCGGGTCTATTTTATCCCGCTGATCCCCGTGAACTGCGCGCCATGGTTATTAGTCTATTACAAAAAGCGCAAGTTGCGGAGAAAATTCCGAAAGCGTTGATTGCTCCACATGCTGGTTATGTATATTCCGGGCCAATCGCAGCAAGTGCCTATGCTTCTCTGACGCGAATGCGTGGCACGGTTAATCGTGTAGTTCTGATGGGACCATCTCACCGCGTGAGTTTTTCTGGCATTGCCCTCCCGAGCGCCGCCTTTTTTGTTACTCCCATGGGCAAGGTCGCGGTGGAGCCAGCGATTAAAGAGACACTGGCAGGATTACCTCAAGTATTGACCCTGGATCAGGCTCATGCACAAGAGCATAGTCTGGAAGTCCATCTACCTTTTTTACAAGAAGGTTTAGGTACCTTTTCCTTAGTGCCCATGGTGGTGGGGGACGCCTCGTCTCTTGCAGTCGCTGAGGTGCTTGAACGGCTCTGGGGAGGACCAGAGACTTTAATTGTAGTTAGTTCTGATCTAAGCCACTATCATGACTACGAAACCGCGCGTCAACTCGATGCTGCGACTTCTCGCGCCATAGAAGGCTTGATGCCTGATGCCATCTACCACGAACATGCCTGTGGACGTAATCCGGTCAATGGATTGTTGACTGTGGCGCGACGCTTGAGAATTTCTCCACGTACCATTGACTTGCGTAATTCTGGGGATACCGCCGGATCTCGTAATCGCGTAGTCGGTTATGGAGCGTATACCTTCGCGGGTTAATTCTAGGACAGATCAAAAATCATTCCGTCGATCAGAGGATTAAGATTATAACTCGACAAACGGGCGCGACATTCCCGCATGATTTGATCTTCCAGGCCAGGTTTCATGTGGGTAATGTACAGTGGAACTCGATGATGAAGCCGCATAACATCCTCGGCAAGAAGTTTTGCAGTGTAGTGGCCACTAACACGGGCGAGCGGTAATTGATCATCGGGAAATCCCACCTCTACGATGATCAAGTCTAGTCGTGGATGGGCGTTGACTGCGTCCCAGAATGTTCGATTGCTAGTGGTGTCACCACTAAAAGCAAAAGCGTGATGGCCATCATCAACTAAATATCCGACGCCAGGCACCGAATGCGCCACCGGAATTGCGGTTACCTCAAGGTTTTCCACACGCACCTTATCTCCCCTTTGAAAGGGAAGATAATGCAATAAAGGATAATCCTTGGGGATCGAAGTGAAATCAGGCCAGATAGTCCCATTGAGAACATGGGTGCGTATCGCGTCCAGTGTTTCGGGTAAGCCACGGAGTTCCACATGTGCATCATGACGGGAAAAAATCGTATCCGCCATGAATGCCATGCAGGTTACATGGTCCAGATGTGAGTGGGTAAAAAAAATATTTCTAATCAGGCATAAATTTTCTATGGATAGATCTCCCAAACCGGTTCCGGCGTCAATCAGGAGACTCTTATTCACTAACAAGGTAGTAGTGCGCCGACCACCACCAATCCCTCCACTGCACCCAAGAATTTGTAATTTCACAGTATAATCCCACTAATGATAATCAAATCTGACCGCGCACCGTTGCTATTGTAACCTGCGGAACGTGATCCACCGTTCAGAGATATAATCATCACATGCCCACGCACGAGGCCCTACGACCTTAGTCGTAGGATTGATGAACTGAGGATATCGAATTTCTCGACCCTTCGGGGTTGAGAGTTGCTACGTCAAATATGCACAAGTATATGATAACTCAAGTTGCTACCTATACGTAACTTATTGATTTATTTTTACAGATATACGCCTGTCTCAACGTAATAGATTGATTTTCGCTGTAACAAGGCTTATCGCTGCCAACTTGAGTTATGATAGAAATGACTGTTTGGTCTTACTAGGTCGGTAAGGACTGACAGCCGAGAAAGACCGACAATTCTTGAATTCAACTTCAAAAAAAATAGGAGGACGGCGCTTCCTCCCCCATGCCTAAAGGCGGGAGGTTTCCGTGCCAAATTTGGATGATTACCGAGAAAGCCATCCTGGAGAAATTACGCTCCTGCGTACCCATGAATTCGCTTACCCAGGAAAGCTTCACACGCCTGTGCGGCGAAATTACGGTGGAAGAATTTCCCGCTAAAACAAAATTATTCTCTATTGGTGACGAGGATTCATTATCCATCTATCTTATTTCCGGTGAGCTTGAGCTTATTTCCAATGATGGTACCCGAAGCATAGTGCATAGCGGGAAGGATAATACTCGTTACGCCCTGGCAAACCTCAAGCCACGTCGTTACAACGGTATTGCTTCCACACCCATTCGGGTGGTGCGTATGGATAGTCGCTTCGTGGACAAGTTGGTGGTAATGGAGAGCGTTGCTCTGGACAGTGGAAACGGTTTTGTGGTCGATGAGTTTGATACTGATGGTCAGGGAGACAACACTTGGGTCATGAAATTGCTTCAGAAAAAAATGTTTCTCGATCTACCTGCGGCTCACATCCAGGAAGTGCTTAAACGCATGAGTGAAGTAGTTGCTTACCCTGGCGATGCCATCATTCGCCAGGGAGATCCGGGAGATTATTATTATGTAATCTGCGAAGGTCGTTGCCGGGTGACCCGTACCGCCGTAGATTCTCCTCAATCCTTGACCTTGGCGGAACTTACGGTGGGAGACTGTTTCGGCGAAGAAGCCCTGGTTTCGCGCAATCCCCGCAACGCCACGGTTACCATGACCTCGAAGGGGCGTTTAATGCGGCTATCCGGTAAAGATTTCACCGAGCTGTTGGAACAGCCAGTATTACGCTGGATATCGCCCAAGGAAGCAGCTCAAGCTGCCAGAGAAGGCGCGTTGTTGTTGGATGTACGCACCGAGCAAGAATATATGAACAGTAAAATCCGTGGTAGCATCAATATTCCCCTGCAAAAGCTGCGCGAAGGTACTGAAAAATTGAAACCGAATAGCCGCTGCATTTGTTATTGCGACAGCGGAGAGCGAAGTTCCGCTGCGGTTTTTCTGCTTCGTGAGCGTGGTTATGACGCCAGCGTCATGCGTGGAGGGCTTTCCCGACTTATGGATTTGTTCCGTGGAAAGGGCACCAAGGCCGGATAGATGGATATCTCCGCGCTTAGATTGACGGTTCCGCTCCCCATCACCGAGGCTGAGACCAGAACGCGGCTCGCCTGGCAGGCGGGAGATATTCTGGAGGCCACCGTAGTAGTATCGACGGTGGGGCAGCTTACTCTGGAAATCGGCGGAATCCGGCTTCAAGCCCAAAGCGACCTTCAGTTTTCTACGGGGCAACACTTACGGATGCAAGTTACTGATTCAGGAGAATTACCGGTATTACGCCTATTGGCGAACACGCCTGATTCCAATTTAGCGGTTCAAAGTCGCGCGCTACGGATGGCGTTTCCGCAACAAGCATCTCTTGCTCCAGTCATCCAGGGACTAATGCGTTTCATTCAGTCCAACCCAAAAACGGAGCGTGGCTCACGCGCGAGTTTATTTGCCCTCGCCGCCGAAATATTGCATCGTCTCCCTCGCGCCAGTGACCTTGGACATCCTGAAGGATTGAAACAAGCGATCCAGGAATGTGGCCTTTTTTTGGAGGCGCGTCTCGCTAGGCTTCCTCAAGGAGCTTCTCCAACCCCAGATCTCAAGGCCGATTTATTACGTCTGGAAGCAGCTGTGCAAGCTGCCGTTTTGTTGTCCGATGATCAAGCAAGCGCGGTTATCCAGAATGATTTACCGGCATCTTTTGAGCATCGTGACGATTCATCGGCACCTTTTGGGTTGGATAAAAATTTTCTCCAAGCGGTACGCGGCGCACTGGCGCGCCTGGAAGTAAATCAAATCAGCCTATCAGAAGGAAGAATGCTGGCCCTAGAGCTGCCGATTCGCAGGGGAGATCGGTTGGATACCTTCTCGTTCGTGCTGGAAGAGAGTGATGAATCCTCGCATGGTCATAATGGCGCTCAACGCCCGTGGACGGCAACCCTACGTTTTGATTTGGAAGGATTAGGTCCGGTCTGGACCCGGGTGGCGGTTACCGGTGAGGTGTCGGTATTTTTCCAGACTGAATGGAAAGAGGCATCACGGATTCTTAGCAGTCGTCTAGATGAGTTACGCACGGGCCTAATCAACGCTGGATTAATTCCAGGTCGACTAACCGCGCAATCGGGCCCCCTCCCTGCTTTGCCATGTCGACTACCCTCCGTGCCGTTACTGGATGAACGAGCGTAAGAGGCTGTACAAAAACTACCACCTTGCGAATCAGCATCCTACTCGTATGGATACAGATGAGAAACGATAACGAGGACTTAATCTTATAATTGTACTTTAATAATCAACTAGTTAGTTTTTATACAGCATCTTAAGATTAGGACGAAACGGTTTATCGCAAGGTTCAAAATCTTGTCCTGCGCGAAGTCGCAGGAATCGAACTGAAGCTGCGTTGCAACTTTGGCGAGGGGAGCGGGCCGAAAGGCTCCGTCACTAGGGCCGTGTAAGGGCTGACCGCCGGGAAAGACCGGCTTTTTTGACTGACGGTTTTTTCCGCTAAAACCGTCTCCTTTCCTCCCTGCCCGGCTAAAGCCGGGGGTATCTCGGAGACAATGATGAGGGTACGCCCTGGTTCGCTTCCTCTCCTGACGAGTGCCTTGGCGTTGCGCTACGACGGTATCCATGCCCCGAGGGTCACCGCTAAAGGTCATGGCGAGGTAGCCGATCAAATCCTGCAAATAGCCAGGGAACACGGGATTCCTCTCCACGAAGATTCTGATTTATTGAACCTGCTTGGCCAGCTCGACCTTGGTGATGAGATTCCCCGCGCCCTTTATATTGCCGTCGCCGAGGTCATTGCCTTTGCTTATCTGGTAAGTGGAAAAGTTCCCGATAACTATAAATCATCATCCTAGGGCGTGTTCACAGTAAAGGTGGTTGAAAAATGATACGCTTTATGCTAGGGGGAACTCACAGAAGCCAGAGATAAGTGCATGCCAGATCAAAGAAAGCACGGAACC
>CAUYTW010000363.1 GCA_963575715.1 Gammaproteobacteria bacterium
GACTAATGTTGAGGAATTATCCCTCACCCCCGGCCCCTCTCCCAAAGGGAGAGGGAAGAAAGGCAAATAGGTAGCAACTTGAGTTTTGGTTAACACTAATCACGATATTGAAAATATTTTATTCTACATTCGGTTAGCCAGTAGTTGAACGAAAAAAATCCATCTCCAGAAAATTTAATTCTGCCTCATCAAGATAATTATAATGAAAAATTTATTTTTGAGTTTACCTCGTCATCAAAAACAAATTATCGCCGCAGCGACTGATTTTATTTGTTTACCTATCATATTCTATTTCGCTTTAATGCTTCATTTTGATAGTCTTAAACTCGAACCATTAAAAGAATACAGCTGGCTGGCTTTTTCGACCGGCGCAATTTCCATACCAATTTTTATAAAGCTCGAACTTTATCAAGCAGTTATCAGATATATTGACCAAAAAATAATTTCTGTTGTCGTCATAGGCATCATGTCATCGCTGCTGGTGCTCGTGGGGTTGTTTCTCCTTATCGGCAATGCACGACTTTCTCCCGCATTGTTCTTGATTTATGGGATAAACGCCACCCTATATATTTTAGCCAGCCGATTCATAGCACGCGTTTTTTTTCTTGGAACAGCAGAGACTGATCAAATGCAGCGCGTGGCCATCTATGGTGCGGGTCAAGCTGGAAACATGCTTGCAA
Source organism: Gammaproteobacteria bacterium (assembly GCA_963575715.1). NCBI lineage: Bacteria > Pseudomonadati > Pseudomonadota > Gammaproteobacteria > Gammaproteobacteria bacterium. Next base: position 681 of record CAUYTW010000363.1, read on the forward strand.
ATGCGCTTAAATCGGGACGTGAATATTACCCACAAATATTCATCGACGATAATCCACAACTGCAAAATACTACGATTGGTGGAATAAAAGTTTATCCATCTTCTCAACTTAAAAAATTAGTGGCCATAAAGCGTATCAATAGTATTTTATTAGCCATACCCTCATTGACGCGACACCAGCAGCGCGAAATATTCGATCGTCTGGAACCATTGAAAATTCAAATTAAGATTACCCCGCCGATCATTAATTTGGTAAAAGGTATTTCGCGTGTTGAAGATATGCGTCAGATCGAAATTGAAGATCTGCTTGGCAGAGATCCTGTCGAGCCAAATCTCAAATTACTTTCTGTAGGTATCACCGGAAAAACGGTCATGGTGAGTGGAGCAGGAGGTTCAATTGGATCTGAATTATGCAGACAAATCATTAATTTGAATCCCTTGCGACTCATTCTTCTCGACAACTCAGAATTCGGACTGTACTCAATTGATCAGGAATTACAAAATTTAAAATCCACGCAAGGACTTGATGTTGAGATACTCACATTCATGGGTTCTGTCCTTGACTACGAAAAATGTAAGGACATTCTTTCAACTTTCACAGTAAATACCATCTATCATGCAGCTGCCTACAAGCATGTACCGCTTGTAGAATATAATCCGGTCGAAGGCATTCGAAATAATGTATTTGGCACGCTTAATTTTGCTAAAGCCGCAGATACTACAGGTGTCGAATGCTTTATTCTCATTTCCACCGATAAGGCGGTACGTCCCACCAATGTGATGGGAGCCACCAAACGTTTATCAGAACTTATTTTGCAATCTTTTTCGCACCAAGGTTCACGGACGCGATTCTCCATGGTACGTTTTGGTAATGTGCTTGGTTCTTCAGGGTCGGTAGTACCACTATTTCGTAAACAAATTTTGAATGGTGGCCCAATTACCATCACGCATCCTGAAATCACACGTTATTTCATGACCATCACGGAAGCAGCACAACTTGTATTGCAAACGGGATCGATGGCTACGGGGGGGGATGTTTTCGTGCTTGATATGGGCGAACCAATACGAATCACTGAATTAGCAACGCGTATGGTGCATTTGAGTGGACACGAAATAAAAACACCAGAAACACCGAACGGCACCATTGAAATCAAGTATACAGGCTTACGTCCGGGCGAAAAGCTGTATGAGGAATTGCTGATCGGCACTAATTTTACCATTACCGATCACCCCTTGATTATGCGTGCACAAGAAGCTGAAGTTGATTGGCAATTTTTGGAAGCCACGCTCAAACAACTAGAAGAAGCCTGTATTCGTAATGACCATCCTGCTATTCGTTCCCAATTACGCGCTATCGTTCAGGAATATTGCCCCGTCTCTGAAATAGCCGATATCCTGTGGAAAAAAATAATAGCCGCGAATCATCGCCAGCATCTTGAACAAATCACACAATGTCGTGAATAGTCCATTTCTCCGTAAACCCGACTGGATCCGCATCCGTGCGCCTAGTGGTAAGAGCGTTACACGCATCAAAAATATTTTGCGCGCCGCCACCTTGCATACCGTTTGCGAGGAAGCATCCTGCCCTAATTTGGGCGAGTGTTTTTCCAACGGGACCGCGACCTTCCTGATCATGGGCGACCGCTGCACCCGGTGCTGTCCATTTTGCGATGTGGGCCACGGTCAGCCCCAACCCTTGGACCCCGACGAGCCAGCGCACCTGGCGACGACCGTCGCCGCGCTGGGGTTACGCTACGTCGTGGTCACATCAGTGGATCGGGATGATTTGCGCGACGGCGGTGCTGGCCACTTCTCTAACTGTATCCGCGCCATCCGTGCGTGCGTGCCGCAGATCAGGATTGAAATTCTAACTCCGGATTTTCGGGGTCGGATGGAGCGGGCGCTAAATCTTCTGGCGGTAGATCCGCCGGATATTTTCAATCACAACCTTGAGACCGTCCCGCGTCTCTATCGGGAGGTACGGCCAGGTGCCGATTATGATCATTCCCTGACTTTGTTGCGAACCTTTGCAGCCCGCCATCCCAACGTGCCAACCAAGTCTGGCCTGATGCTAGGATTGGGAGAAACTCGCGCTGAAGTCGAAGAAGTGTTACGCGATTTGATTTCAAACGGTTGTGCCAGAATTACCGTGGGACAATACTTGCAACCTAGTCGTCAACATCTTCCCGTTGCTCGTTTTGTCCATCCTGAAGAATTCCTTTCGCTACGACAATATGCCAAGGAATTAGGCTTTACCCATATCGCCAGCGCACCAATGGTACGATCTTCCTATTACGCAGAATTACAGGCCACGGAGAATGAAACCCATGGCTAAAGGCTGGGTCTTGTAAAGACCAATTCATGATCAGGCTCAGAAAATTAATGCAAATAGATGATCTATGATTGATGTCAAGTGAACGGCCTGAAACCTGGCAGGACAAGCTTCAGTCTTCAGGTTGGGGTAGTTGACTGATAAAACCATATTCCACATTCACGCATGCTTGAAAAATCCACCGGAAAACTTCTATTAGATATCGGTAACTCACGGGTAAAGTGGGGAATGCTCGATGAGCAAGGAAAGATTTCAGCAGTAGCTTCGCATTCGCGCCTCCGCGATGGCATTCAAAAAATCGCCGAAAATTGTTGGTCGGATTTATCCCCGACACGAGTCATTGTCTCAAATGTTGCGGGAAATTCCATCGCAAGTGAATTAAGGGAATGGATACAAGAAAGATGGCGGGTGAAAGTAGAATTTTTGATACCGCAGACGTGCGCCCACGGAGTAGTCAACGCCTACTGCGATCCATCCCGTCTTGGCTCCGACCGTTGGGCCGCGCTTCTTGGTGCAGCGCGCAGGCAGCATGGTCATTTGTGCGTGGTTGATTGCGGTACCGCAGTAACGATGGACGCGCTTTCCGCCGATAATATCCATCTCGGTGGTTTGATTATCCCAGGATTGGGATTAATGCGTGACTCGTTAATCACCAGCACGGCAGGAGTTCGTCACACTTGGGGCGCAGAAGCGGCGATCCTTGCGCGGGATACCGGCAGTGCAGTCGCGGGTGGGACTCTTTATGCGGTCATCGCGCTTATTGATCGTGTCGTCGCCGATCTCGCTGTGGAACTCTCCGAGGAAGTCACAGTGCTCATTACAGGCGGAGATGGTGCGCTGATGGCTCCGTTGCTTGCCTGTCATGTCGAATACCAGGCCGATCTAGTTCTCCATGGTCTTGCTGTGATTGGAAACTTTCCGTCAGAGATGCAAGCTATAAACCAGGTTTAAACTGGATTATCCGTGTGAGGTCGCAGTGAATTGGTTATCATGCATCCTGGGCGAACGGCCGCATCTAACCCCGGAACAGACACAACGTTTGTTGACTTGGCGTAAGCTGCCCGCCGCCGATCTCGGACAACCGATGGAAAAGAGTCGTTACGTAGTGGTAGACGTTGAAACCAGCGGCCTGAGCGTTAACAAAGATCGACTCATCGCCATCGGCGCGGTGGCAGTGATTGGTGGCCGTATTCACCTCGGTGAAAGCCTGGGGATTGTTCTGCGCCAGGTTCATGTCAGCAACAAGGATAACATCCTGATTCATGGCATCGGCGGTGAGGCGCAACGCGAAGGAATGCAGCCGGCAGAAGCATTGCTGGCTTTCCTTGAATATCTTGGTCATGATCCCTTAATTGCTTTTCATGCCCTCTTTGACGAAATTATGATCAACCGTGCCATCAAAACTTATCTCGACATGCGTTTCAATCATTCTTGGCTGGACCTCGCGTATATTGCGCCGGCGCTATTTCCGCGACTTGCTCAAAAAAATCAGAACCTGGACCAGTGGATGGCTCAATATGGAATTAACAATTATTCTCGTCACAATGCCGTGGCCGATGCCGTCGCTACAGCGGAATTATTGATCGCGCTCCGTCCTGCGCTGTCCGCCAAAGCTATAAAAAATTTCAACAATTTACGTGATTTAGAACGGATGCAGCGCATGAGCGCCTTTCATTATTAATTCAAGCATTTATAGGTGACATTCACCAAAATTACGCAAGAGAGCTTGCCACAAACCCCGTCCTTTAGGGTGAGGTAATTGACTCAACCAATGTACCTGCCACGCAGTATAATTGTGTTAATTGACTTATCCCACAAACCCCTGACTGAAACCAAATTGAACCGTCAATAACCCTTCAACCCTACGGGATCGAGGGGTTTCCCTGAGGATTTATGAAACCCATCCATGTAGGCCTGCTTGGAATCGGAACCGTTGGCGGTGGCACCTTCACCGTCCTTAAACGCAATACCGAAGAGATCGCCCGGCGCGCCGGACGGCAGATTCAGATTGTCATGGTCGCTGATTGCGATCTAACGCGAGCCACCGAGGTTACCGGTGGTAGTTGCCAATTGACCGACGATGCCTTCGCCGTCGTGACTGATCCACGTATCGACATCATTGTTGAATTGATTGGAGGCACGACCATCGCCAAAAAGTTGGTACTCAAGGCCATTGAGCACGGCAAGCATGTTGTCACCGCCAACAAAGCATTACTCGCCATCCATGGTGCCGAAATTTTCGCAGCGGCGCGGCGTCAAGGCGTGATGGTCGCCTTCGAGGCGGCGGTAGCGGGCGGTATTCCGATTATCAAGGCAGTGCGCGAGGGACTGGCAGCGAACCAGATCCAGTGGATCGCTGGAATCATCAACGGGACGACCAATTTCATCCTTTCCGAGATGCGCGACCAAGGGCTACCGTTTGATGTCGTGCTCAAGGAAGCACAGGCGCTCGGCTACGCCGAGGCCGATCCGACCACCGATATCGAGGGTTTTGACGCCGGACACAAGATCACTATCCTCGCGGCGCTGGCCTTCGGCATCCCCATGCAGTTCGATAAGGCCTACATTGAGGGTATCACCAGGCTCGACGCGATTGACATTAAATACGCCGAGCAACTTGGCTATCGCATCAAGCTGCTTGGAATCACTAAGCGCGTTGTGGTTGAGGGCATCGCGGGCGTTGAATTGCGCGTGCATCCCACGCTGATTCCAGCTAAACGCTTGATCGCCAATGTTGAAGGAGCGATGAACGCCGTTGTCGTTCATGGCGACGCGGTCGGCACGACCCTGTACTACGGCAAAGGTGCGGGTTCCGAACCAACCGCGAGCGCGGTGATCGCTGACCTGATCGATGTCGCGCGTATGCATACCTCAGCCCCCGAGAATCGCGTGCCCAACCTGGCCTTTCAACCGGATTCCTTGTCGGATCTACCGATTGTTTCCATGGCGGAAATCGAAACCGGCTATTACCTGCGCCTCACGGTCGCCGACCGTGCAGGTGTTCTCGCCGATGTCACTCGGATTCTCGCCGACCAGGGGATCAGCATTGAGGCGATGATTCAACGCGAACCAGCAGAGGGCGAGGATCAGACCGATATCATTCTCCTGACGCATGTCACCAAGGAAAAAAATATCAACGCGGCGATAGCGAGAATTGAGGCGCTGACCGCCGTGCATGGCAAGGTCACGCGGTTGCGCCGCGAGGAATTGCGGTAGGCGCGGTCATGATTGAATTTCAATGGCCCTGGCTGCTCCTATTTCTCCCAGTGCCATGGTTGCTCCGCCGTTGGTGGCGTCCGGCCACGACGACTGAACAGGGTATTTTGCGCGTTCCGAGCTTGGCACCATTCGCAGCCATCATTGATGGCGCGCCTGCGGGTCAACGTGCTGATCGGCGCTGGTTGTGGATTGCCACCCTCGCCTGGCTGTGCCTAGTATTAGCCGCCGCTCGCCCCGTCTGGCTGGGTGAGCCGATAGAACTGCCGGTGAGCGGACGCGATCTAATGCTGGCGGTCGATCTCTCCGGCAGCATGGACACCGCCGATTTCCTTCTCGATAACCACCCTGTTAGCCGTCTTGCTGCGATTCAACATCTTGCCGGCGAATTCATTAAGCGTCGGGTGGGTGATCGGCTGGGCCTGATCCTCTTCGGTCGCCAAGCCTACGTGCAAACCCCGCTGACCTTTGACCGCGCCACCGTGCGTCAACTGCTCGACGAGGCAGTCATCGGTCTGGCTGGCAAGGAGACCGCCATTGGCGATGCCATCGGTCTGGCCACTAAACGGCTACGCGACAATCCACAGGGTAATAAGGTGGTTATTCTGCTTACCGATGGTGCCAATACTGCTGGCGAAGTGGAGCCACTTCAGGCTGCGACTCTCGCGGCCAAGGAGGGATTAACTCTTTATACCATTGGTGTAGGTGCTGACGAGATGCTGGTGCGTTCCATCTTTGGCATGCAGCGCGTTAACCCTTCTACCGATCTGGACGAAAAGACCCTGCGCGCCATCGCCGATACTACCCATGGTCGTTACTTTCGCGCTCGTGATACCGCCCAGTTGGAAGAAATTTACCACCTGCTTGATCAACTGGAGCCAACCAGCGCCGAGCGGCATACTTTTCGCCCGCAACAGACACTATTTTATTGGCCGTTGGCGGCAGCGCTGTTGTTGGCCGCGCTAGTAACGCTAATGAAAATCACTTGGGCTGCGTAAAGGCTGACTGCCGGGAAAGACATGGACGGTTGCAAAATTGTATTTTTTCTTCCAGCTCTAAAAGGCGAGGTTTCTCGGAGACCCTGATGAAAGGTGCCCTCAAGCCACTCATATATATCCCCCCGTGCTGCCCATTCCTCCCCTGTCATCATCACGGATTGACTCTACTTCTTCCCAAATTGCCTGCACGAATGGTAAAAAAATTCCTTGCGCCAGCCGCTCGCCCTTTTTTATTTCCACGGGCTGGTGGGTAAAATTATGCAGGAGAATATAAATTTGATCAGTTGGCCCAGCATAATCGGGATCGATCACGCCAACCCCATTAGCGATTATGAGTCCTTTTTTTAACGGTAAACTGCTGCGCGCCGCTATAAGCAAGAAATGACCGCCTGGAGCCGCGATAATTAAACCCGTCGGAACTTTTTCTACTCCATGCGGGGGGATTATCATATCCACGGTCGAAGCAATATCAAATCCAGCAGATTCAGTAGTTTGGTAGGAAGGAAGAGGAATGGAATCATTCAGACGTGTAATTTTAATTTTCATCCAGCATTTCCAGCGCGGAAACCCCTAGCTTTAGTCATGGGGAGGAAGCGCCGTCCTCCTGTTAGTTGACTTTGATTTTGAAGTAGAAGTTGCCGGTCTTTCCCGGCTGCCACCGCCTAATTAAAGACGGAATGCCCGTAAGGGCCTAGTGACGGACGGATTTTTAATTCCGTCGCCCCCCTCGCCAATGTTGCAACGCAGCTTGGATTCGATACTTTGAATCTTGCGACAAACCGTTTCGCTCTTACCCCTGAGATTGTCTGCATCTGCCACTTTCAGCAGCCCTGAGTTGAGGAAGCGCCCTAGGGTGAGTTCCTGCGACTGCGCGCAGGACAAGCTTTTACTTCGTTGCAACGGAGTCCAATTTCTCGGACTTAGGCTGGTAAACCAGGCTTTATTCCATTAAAGCCCCCGCATTTATGCGTGAGGTGATTTACGTAGCATTGTCCCGATCCATGACTGGATGTCCCATTCTACGATCAGCCTCGTTGGTAATGGCATTGAGTGAATCCTCGATACGACGACGAAATACCTCTTGATCCTCGGCGCTTGCCTTTGCCGGTAAAACCAACGGTTGTCCCCAGATGAATATCCCACGCGCGAATGGTAGCGCCACGCAAAAGCGATCCCAAGTTTTGAGCAAATGACGATGCCTGGTAGCGAAAGTACAAGGAATGACAGGAACTCCGGCTAGGCGCGCTACCTGAACAATTCCCTCCGAAGCAATCATTCGCGGCCCTTGTGGACCATCGGGAGTAATCCCCACGCATTCTCCTGCCTTCAGCGCTTTCAATAAAGTACGAAAAGCTACAGATCCTCCTTTATGCGTGGAACCCGGAACTGTATGAATACCAAAATAACCAACAATTCGAGAAATAATCTTGCCGTCACGATGCTGTGAAATCAACATGTGAATTGTTTTTCCCGATCTCCAGCAGTAGGGCATCATAAGAATTCGGCCATGCCAAAAAGCCAGGATGAATGGTTTGCCATTGTCCCAAAAGGACGTTGCCACTTCTTCCCCTATCACCTCCCATCGATTGGAACCATATACCAATCGGATATAGTGCGCGCCCAGCCAGCATAAAAAACTGCGAACACGTTCATTTTTAAATGGTGATTTCAACAACGCAGTCAGCTTCATCCCCGTTCTCGCAACCATTCTTCAGGATACTTGCCAATGTAAATTTTATAAGGGTAGCCGCATAATAATAAAATGCGAATGACGTACTATAGCCCAAACACAGCAAGACCGGCATGGTGACATCCTGCACCAAAAAACTGCCGTCCCACTGAGCCAATGCGCTATCCTTATACACCTCCTTCTTCGTCCAACCGTGGCGGGATAAATTCAAGTGAAAACGGCTAAAATGAACTATTTGGTAATTTCAGCTCTCGGTCAGGATCGTTCGGGACTGGTTAATGAACTATCCTCGGTCATCTTGGATGCTGGATGCAACATCGCGGACAGCCGGATGACCGTGCTTGGAGGCGAGTTCTCGCTGCTCATGCTCCTGTCCGGCCCATGGAATGCCATTGCTAAACTAGAAAACCAAATTAGTGCCCTCCAGAATCGCCTGGGATTAATCATTACCCTTCGACGCACTGAGCCACGCCAACCCGAGGGCAACATGCTCCCATATCAAGTGGAAGTGATTTCTCTTGACCATCCGGGCATCGTCTATCAGCTTGCCAAATTTTTTTCCGCTCGTCGGATCAATATCGAAGAAATGGCTACCAGCACCTACGCAGCGGCCCATACCGGCACGCCAATGTTTAGTGTCAACATGAGCGTTGCGGTCCCCGCAGATACGCACATCGCGCGGTTGCGCGAGGAATTTCTAGATTTTTGTGATGAAATGAATCTTGATGCAGTCATCGAACCCGTGCGCGGATAAAATCAACATTTAGTCTGAGTTAAAGCAATTCGCCCACATGAGATCCAGTCACCCTTCCGGTAGACGTCTTTTTGTTCTCGATACCAACGTATTAATGCACGACCCTGCGGCCATTTTTCGTTTTCATGAGCATGACATTTTTTTGCCCATGACTGTGCTTGAAGAATTGGACGCAGGCAAGAAGGGTCTCTCGGAAGTAGCGCGCAATGCTCGCCAGGCGAGTCGTTTTCTGGATGAAATCATCGCCAAGGCTGCTGGAGAAAATATTGAGCTTGGCCTGCCCATTTCCACTTTACCGGGTAACAATCCTAAACTAGAATCAAGTGGACGACTATTTTTTCAAACACGCACTCTTGCCTCGGATTTACCTTCTACCCTGCCTGGAAACATTCCCGATAATGCTATTCTCGCCACGGTTATGGCGATTCGACTTGAGCATCCCCAAACTGCCGTCACTCTGGTTTCCAAGGATATCAATTTACGCATCAAGGCACGTATTCTTGGAATTTTGGCGGAAGATTATTATAATGACCAAGTATTAGATGATGTCGATTTACTTTATACCGGCCAAATCGAGCTACCCGTTGATTTTTGGGAAACCCACGGCAAGGAAATGGATTCGTGGCGGGAAGAGGGACGTACCTTTTATCGAATTACGGGACCGCTGACAAAGGATTTTTATCCCAATCAATGCCTATTTCATGGACAGGATCAAGAATTCGAAGCATTAGCGCGACGGACCGATGCGCGCGGTGCCATCATCGAATTATTGCGTGATTATCGCAATCCACGTAATAATATTTGGGGAATCACGGCGCGTAACCGAGAGCAAAACTTCGCTTTGAATTTACTTATGGACCCAAATATCGATTTCGTTACGCTGGTAGGTCAAGCGGGCACTGGAAAAACATTATTGGCTCTGGCCGCAGGTCTTGCTCAAACCCTGGATGAAAAATTTTTTAGGGAAATCATCATGACGCGCGTTACCATTCCAGTCGGGGAAGATATCGGTTTCTTACCGGGCAGCGAGGAAGAAAAAATGACTCCATGGATGGGGGCACTCATGGACAACCTTGAAGTGCTGACTCATTCCGAAGCCAATAGCGAATGGCGACAGGCGGTAAACAATGATTTACTTCAATATCGAATCAAGATTCGTTCATTGAATTTCATGCGCGGACGAACTTTTCTTAATCGCTATTTAATCATTGACGAAGCGCAAAACCTTACCGCCAAGCAAATTAAAACCTTAATTACCCGTGCTGGCCCGGGATCCAAAGTAGTATGCCTGGGAAATTTGAATCAAATCGATACTCCCTATCTTACTGAAACGAACTCAGGCTTGACCAATGTCGTGGATCGTTTCAAGAATTGGGCACACGGTGGACATATCACCCTGGTGCGTGGCGAACGTTCTCGTTTGGCTGATTATGCTTCGACAGTATTATAAATAAAACATGGTTGAAAAAAGATCAAAAGAGGTTGGATCGAATTTTACTGCAAACTAAACGTCCAATCGGGTAATTTCAATATTCAAACCGTTCAGGGTGTAGTCCAAGGAAATGGATATAAACATTGTAAACTTATTTCACGGAGCGACGATTATGCCTATGAAAATCGCCCATTTCCTCGCCGCCCTAAAGTGCGGAGTTTCTCGGGGACACTGATGAATCATCACCTCGATCTTCTTCAACCTTATCCTTTTCAACGGCTGGCCCAACTAGTTGCGGGAATATCGCCCCCGGCAAAATTTTCACCGATAAAACTTTCAATTGGCGAACCTGGCCATCCCGCGCCTTCTTTTATCGCCCGTGCCTGGCTGGAGCATCAAGGAGAACTTTCTCAATATCCCGGCACCCGTGGTAATTTCGCGCTACGTCAAGCCATCGCCAATTGGTTGACGCAACGTTTTTCCCTACCTAATGGATCCATTCATCCGGATCGTCATTGCCTACCAGTTGCGGGAACCCGTGAAGCTTTATTCGCGTTCGCTCAATGCGTGGTGGAACCAAGCAAGGATTCTTTGGTGTTGATGCCAAATCCTTTTTATCAAATCTATGAAGGAGCCACACTTCTCGCTGGCGCGCTGCCATGGTTTTTGAATACGACCCAGAAAACTAATTTCCTGCCGGATTTTGACGCAGTACCGAAAGAAATCTGGCAGCGCTGCCAGCTTCTCTATGTTTGTTCTCCAAGCAATCCTGGCGGCGCGGTATTGGGCGTGGCTACTTATGAAAAACTCATTAACCTTGCTGATCGTTATGATTTCGTCATTGCCGCTGATGAATGTTACAGTGAAATTTATGGCGATGAAAAATCTCCTCCGACGGGTTTGCTTGAAGTTTGCGCTGCCTTGGGACGCAATGATTTCCAACGCTGCGTGGTATTTCACAGTCTTTCTAAGCGATCAAATGTGCCAGGGTTACGTTCTGGATTTATCGCTGGGGATGGAGAAATTCTGGAACGCTTTTTTCTTTATCGCACTTATCAGGGTTGCGCCCTGCCGCCTCCGACTCAGGCTGCCTCGACAATTGCCTGGTCCGATGAGGTGCATGTGGTGGAAAATCGCGTCCTTTATCAATGTAAATTCGCTGCCGTACTGGAAATCCTCGTAGACGTATTAGAAGTATCGGCACCGGCGGGGGGATTCTATTTATGGCCAAAAGTTCACGGCGATGGAGAAATGTTTGCCCGTGCCCTATACGCCGCGACGAATGTCCTGGTTTTACCCGGGAGTTATCTCTCTCGTTTCGCCCACGGCATCAATCCAGGCGTCGACCGAATTCGTATCGCGCTGGTTGCCACTTTTGAAGAATGCCTGGAAGCGGCAAAGCGCATCCGTGATTTTGTAAAAACTACCAATACATATTAGCGATTATTTGGAAACATCAATATTCCAATCTGGAGCATAACCATGACTGATATTCAAGGTATTATTGAATCTGCATTTGAACGACGCGCTGAAATCACTCCACGTAGTGTTGAAACTGTAGTCAAAGACGCGGTGGAGGAGGCTATTTATTTATTGGATACTGGTTGTGCCCGCGTTGCAGAAAAACGCGATGGTGAATGGGTAGTAAACGATTGGTTGAAAAAAGCGGTGATGCTTTACTTTCGTATTGCCGATAATTCTTTTCTTAAAGGGGGATTCACTAATTATTTTGACAAAGTTCCCGCTAAATATTTTGATTACAATTCTAAAGAATTTCGTGATGACGGTGTACGGATTGTTCCTCCGGCAACGGCGCGATACGGAGCTTATATCGCGCCTTCGGTGGTATTAATGCCTTCTTATGTCAATATCGGAGCTTACGTAAATACGGGCACCATGGTGGATACCTGGGCCACGGTGGGTTCCTGCGCCCAAATCGGAAAAAATGTTCATCTTTCGGGAGGAGTTGGTATTGGTGGGGTATTAGAACCAATTCAAGCTCTGCCCACGATTATCGAGGACAATTGTTTCATTGGTGCTCGTTCCGAAGTTGTGGAAGGGGTCATCGTCGGTGAGGGTTCAGTAATTTCGATGGGGGTATATCTTGGACAGAGCACTAAAATTTACGACCGCACCACTGGCCAGATTACTCACGGCCGTATTCCTCCGCGCTCAGTGGTAGTTGCGGGGAATTTACCCTCCGCAGATGGAAAATATAGTCTCTATTGTGCCGTCATCATCAAGCAGGTGGATGAAAGGACGCGCGCTAAAACAGCAATCAACGAGTTGTTGCGGGATATTTAATTTAACCTAAGTTGCCACCTATTCGTGGTTACAATGTTTTCGCTACATTCATTCACGGTGGATGCGGCTTCAGTGGTATAAGTAACAACTTTGGTTAATTTAGTCTTACAAATTGATTAACCCTCGCGGGTTCTCCCGCCCCGTCTAGTATCATTAATAAACAAGCCACGGCTGCTGTTGTGGGTCTCACTATTAATTAAAAAATCCGTCAGACCGAAAAATCCGAGAAAAATATTTATGCTTAAATGGAAACTACTTTTAACGACATTGCCATTTGTAGCCGGCATGATCGTAATCACTTTTATTCGTCAATCAGTTCTGGAAATTCCTGGATTAATTGAATTCAGTGACTTTAGTCCGGTGGTTACGGCAACTGCTCTTATTATCGGCTTTATGTATTCTGGAGTCATCGCAGATTATAAGGAGTCTGAAAAGTTGCCCAGCCAGATTATCCTTAGTCTTGAAGCAATTCACGATACCTTTTCCGAGTTGGCACTAGCCGGCAAGCCGGTTGATCTTTCCTATGCGCGGCGGCAACATTTTGCAGTATTGTCTACCGTCGAAGATTGGTTGATGAATCGCGTCTCATTATCTCAATGTTGGGAGGCGCTGCGAGGTCTTAATGAAATCACGGCGCACATCGAACGTGCTGGAGCTAGTACCGCCCATACTGGTCGCACCCTGGCCGAAACGGTCAATTTGCGTGCTGCCGTAAATCGCATTCATATTATTCGAACAACCTCTTTTATCCAGACCGGCTACGTGCTCTTATACGCATTAGTCAGCGCGGTTCTGCTCCTGCTTTTGATTGCCAATTTCAAGAGTCTTGTATCACAATATTTAATTGTTGCCTCGTTATCGTTGATCTATATTTATCTTATTTTTTTGATCCATGATTTGGATAATCCTTTTGACTACGCGGACGGAATTCAAGTTGGCTCCTCTGAGGTTAGCCTCGATCCTTTATATTTCTATCATCCCATTCTAGAAAACAGCATTAAGTCATGAACTGATGATAAGCAATTCAGACGGCCACTGCATTATATGAATAAGTGGCTTGAATTAAATTTAAGAGCAATTTATGTTAACGTTCGTGGAAATTCCTGAATATCTCGAAGTACTGGACCTTGAAAGTCGCAAAGTTGGTATGGCGTTATCCGAAGCACTGCAAACGGAAGGTAACGAAATCCACTTACTCCCTGGTCTTGATGTCAGCATCCGTGAAACGACCTCATTCGTGCATATAATTTCTGGCTGCTGTAAATGGTTCGATGGTAAACGGCTGGTTCGACTATACTCCGATGGCGATTGGTTGCTGGCCAATCCACATGGCGCGGGAGCAACCAGCCGCGTGGTCAGCGATTTTAGGTGTCATCTGCGTGTCATTCCAAGGGACGTATTTTTGGATACGATAGCCAAGACTCCTGCGCTTCTGGCCCAATGGCAGCATTATCATGACCTTCAAACGCGTATCTTGTTAGGGCTTGTCGGGACGTTGGCTCCAGAAGATACGATGCCAAATTTCCGCATCAAGTCATTACGTCCCGATGAGGTAATCCTAACGGAAGGCGCGACTAACCATGAAGTGTATCTAATGCTTGAGGGGCAAGCATCAGTATTAGTCAACGGACACCAGGTTGGTAGCATTGAACAGGATGAAGTTTTTGGTGAAATCAGCTTTCTGACCGAACAACCACGTTCAGCTTCAGTGGTTGCGACATCAGCCTGTCTGGTTCAGATTATCGAAAGGGATCAATTCGCATTATTGATAAAAAGTAGACCTGAGTTATTACGTCGTACCGCAACGACACTAGCGCAACGTATTGTTGAATTGAATACGCAGCTTATTTCTTTGGGAAGAACTGTTAATCGTCCATGAGTAGTGATCTCTCATAATGGTCGAGATTACAAACCGCAATTATCAAAAAATTTTTATTATAAATTTTTTAGGATAAGCTTTATGTGTTTGGGCATTCCAATGCGAATTACTAGTATTGATGGTTATTATGCTGACTGTCAGGCCAAGGGCGTAGGACGCAAAGTAAATTTATTTCTGCTGCAACACGAACAATTGGTGGTTGATGATTATGTAATGGTGCATGTCGGCTATGCCCTCCAAAAAATTTCCCAAGAGGATGCGCGTCTTACTTGGGAAATTTTCGATCGCATGTTGGATTCGGAAACAATAACCGATCAAGAATCCTTTGATCCTACTGGATCGAAAGTGGCTCTGTGAAGTAACACGCAATAAATCCCAGCTTGACCAACCTAAGCCAAAAAATATTACTTTCTGTATCAAACCCTCAAACCCTCAACTAAAGTTACCAATTCATGCTGCCCGTTATCGCTATAGTGGGTCATCCCAATGTGGGTAAATCGACGCTTTTCAATGCCCTGACTCGTGGCCGGGACGCACTGGTAGCGGATTTTCCCGGACTTACCCGTGACCGCCAATATGGCTTAGGTCGCGTCGGGCCACGTTCCTACAGGGTTGTCGATACAGGAGGATTCTCCGGTGAACGGCAAGGTCTTCTCAAGCTCATGTCCGAACAAGCCATGCTTGCCACCCAGGAGGCAGACTTAGTTTTTTTTCTGGTGGACGCCAAAACTGGTCTCACCGCTGCCGACGAAGAAATTGCAGAACATCTGCGGCATTTACGAAAGCCCGTTTTTCTTGTGGTAAACAAGGCCGAAGGGCTAAATAGTGCCATGGCGGCAGCAGATTTTACGAAACTAGGCTTCGCGCATCCCATCACCATCTCCGCAGTTCACGGTCAGGGAATTCGATCCCTCATGGAACGAGTTCTTGCCGCCGATCCAAACGCTGACACTAGCTGTGTTCCGCAAGAAGAAAGTGGTGAAGATCCCTCTGCTGAACGTCCCGAACCTTGGGTCGCAGTGGTCGGACGCCCCAATGTCGGAAAATCCACCTTGATTAACCGCATGGTGGGAGAAGAACGGTTGCTGGCCTCGGATCAGCCCGGGACCACCCGGGATAGCATTCATGTCCCTTTTTTTACGGAGGGGCGAAGCTACACGCTTATCGATACCGCTGGTGTGCGGCGTCGGGGTCGTGTTACTGAAATGATTGAGAAATTCAGTGTGGTGAAAACATTGCAGGCGATTGACAGCGCTCATGTGGTGATCCTGGTGATGGATGCCCATCAGGGAATCAGCGATCAAGATGCGCATTTGGTTGGTCAGGTGCTGGAAGCGGGGCGGGGCCTGGTGGTCGCAGTGAACAAGTGGGATGGACTGGACGCAGCGGCGCGCACCGAGATTAAAACCCAGATTGACCGTCTATTTCCGTTTTTGGATTTTGCCCCGTTTCAATACATTTCCGCACTTCGCGGCACTGGGCTATCTGGACTCTTTAACGCAGTGGATCGGGTTCATGCCTCTGCGATCCGTCAGATTCCGACTCCCCTGGCCACGCGGATACTCCAAGAAGCCATTGCCGCCAACGCCCCTCCCCTCGTTCATGGTCGCCGAGTCAAGCTACGCTTCGCACACCAAGGAGGGCGAAATCCGCCCCGCATCATCATTCATGGCAATCAAACTGAGGCTGTGCCCGCGAGCTACCGTCGCTATCTGGCGAATGCCTATCGCAAGGCGCTAGATCTCGTGGGTACACCTTTGATCGTGGAGTTCAAGGGCAACGTGAACCCCTATGAGGATCGAATCAATCATCTTTCTGCGCGTCAGGTGAAAAAACAGCGACGAATTACCCGCTACGCCAAAAAGCCAGTCCAATAAATCGACAGAATTTTTCAAGCGTTCTACGATCTGGATCGTGATGCCGTCCAGATCGAGAATTCAGAGACTAAATGTAAACGGTATCTTTCATGTTTCAATCCACATCCGACTTCATCTGCTGAATGACAAAGCCATCGACAGATTGAGGTCGGTGGATTGCCTCCTCGTAAACGAGGAGGTTACCAAAAACGATAACGATGTTTATGCATCGTTGTCTAATTTAACTAATCCCTCTGAAGGGGGTGGTCTCAAACCAGCAAGGAAATTTGATGAAATTAAAAGAATCGATTTTTTCCAGGCGACAATTCATCAATAGTTGTCTTGCGGGAATCGGAACCTTGGTTAGTTACGTGATGACACATACGCTGATTTCCGCCCTTTTACCACCAAGGGAAGAACAGGATAATATTGAAGAAATCAAAATGCCGGCAACGGAAATGGCGCTTGATCCAAACTCCGCCAAATCATTTTTTTTTGGACGCACTCCGGCTTTATTGATCAAGTCGGAAGAGGGTGAATTAATCGCACTCAAAGCGGTTTGTACTCATTTTGAATGTTTGGTCCATTATGATCCCGCGCTAAAATATATAGTATGCCCATGTCATCAAGGATTTTTTGATATTCATGGAAATAATCTCAAGGGACCCCCACCACAACCATTAACACGCTATCAAATCAATCAAGAAACAGACGGATTATTGATTCGCCGAGAGAGTAACGCATGAGGTATCATCAATTACATCAATGGCTAGCAGAACGATTACCATTCGAGATATTCCTTCCTTTTTTTAGAAACAAGAAAGTACCCATCCATCGTTACAGCCTTTGGTATTATTTGGGAAATGTTATTCTGACTTGCTTATTGATTCAAATCGTCACGGGCGTAATTCTATTATTTCATTATCAACCTACGCCAGCCACTGCTTATGAAAGTATTCGCTTGTTAATTCTGAAAGTTCGTTATGGTTGGTTGATACGCTCCCTTCATCTATGGGGAGCGAATGTCATGATTGCCGCGCTTTGGGTTCATCTATTCAGCACTTTTTTTTCAAAAGCCTATCGTCGGCCTCGTGAATTTATTTGGTTAACCGGTTGTATCCTATTCATTATCGTAATGGGTCTGGGATTTAGTGGTTATCTTCTACCCTGGAGTGAACACTCCTTTCTTGCTACTCGGGTAGGTACTGGAATTGCGGGACAGACTCCGTTGATCGGACATGGCTTAAAAATTTTTCTTCGTGGTGGAGAAGAGATAGGAGACGCGACTCTCACCCGTTTTTTCGCGCTCCATGTCGCATTTTTGCCGCTTGCTTTGATTGCGGTGGCAGGATTGCATTTACTTTTAATCCAGCTTCATGGTTTGAGCGTGCCGCTTTCCTTTGAGGAGAAAAAATTTTCTCTAGAAAAAATATCATTTTTTCCAGAATTCGTTTTGCGTGATCTGGCAATATCATGCTGGATTATTGGAATTGTGGTGATATTCGCGGTATTGTTTCCCTGCGAGGCAGGAAAAAAACTTGATCCTCAACTGATTGCCCCAGACGCTGCTATTCCAGCATGGTATTTTATTTTTATGTTTAATATCTTGCGGTTTATGCCGGCAAAAATTGGATCTATGGATGGTTCACAATTAGGAATTTTGTTTCTTGGTGCGGGTTTTTTATTTATTTTTTTAACTCCTTTTATTGAGCGTAATTCTAAAAAAGGAAAATCGAGTCCATTTTTTACCATCACGGGTATCGTGATGGTAATATTCATTTTATTGATGACACTCTTTTCTCTGGAATCGGACCATCTTATTCAGAAAATTGCCACTGAGACGATTATTCCGGTGCAGAGTGAGATTAATCAGGCGCAATATATACTCGCACGTAAACAGATTCCTGGAATGATTGTCTTTGTTGCAAGTATTATTTCCCTGGGAATTTTGTTATGGCGAAAGGCGCGTGATCTTGAAATATTAAGAAAACAAGGATTTTTTTTGGAGTTTCGCCGTGACTGATTTTACCTCGGTCCATCCTCGGCTCATCAGTCCAGAGAATTCGCGATTCACAGCGGTCCTCGGTCATCGACTAGCTTGTGCTAAATCGAGCCTCGGTGGCTTGTACCGCTCCACGCGCATAACGTCCGGGCCTACCGCCCGTAGCAACTTTACGTTGACAACCGCCCGGCGGGTTTTACGTGATCTTCCGGGTCTTCTTAACACAACCCCTACCCTAGCCATGACCTCAGACTATCGCGAATTCAACGGCGAAACCACCGATCACACTGCCGTGGCGCCCTCTGCTCCGTTTCACTACGCAACCGGGCTGCGGGGTCGTCCTCCATCCTTGGAGTCCTTCAATGAATCCTGACTTGACTCGTGCTTATAATTCCACTTGCGCGCCTAGTTCCACCACGCGATTGGTTGGCAAATGCAAAAAGTCAGTGGCGCTGCCGGCATTACGTGCCATGGTGGCGAATAAATGCTCCCGCCATAGTGCCATGCCTGGTCGAAAAGTTGGGATGAGCGTTTCGCGGCTGAGGAAATAACTCGTAGTCATCGGTTCAAATTCTAGGCCATGTTCTCGGCACAAGATCATGGCTTGAGGCACGTTGGGCGTTTCCGAAAAACCATAGTGAATTGTGATACGTTTGAAACCCGGACGGATATGATGAATTTCCACGCGCTCATGGTCATCAATAACCGGAAATTCTTCCACCATCACGGTGAGCAAAATGACTTGTTGATGAAGAACGTGATTATGTTGGAGATTGTGAAGCAAGGCGTGCGGAATGCCTTCGTGACGAGCGGTCATAAACACTGCGGTTCCTGGCACGCGGATGGGAGGATCCAATTCCAGTGCGTCAAGAAAGCTGTCTACCGGGATGGTGTGGGGGGCAAGACGTTCCGTCAATATTTCACGCCCTCGTTTCCAGGTCACCATCAGCAAGTAGACAATCGCGCCAACCGCGAGGGGAAACCAGCCGCCCTCGGTCACCTTGAGCAAATTGACGCCAAAAAAGGCGATATCCAGCGCCAGCGCCACTAGCATTCCCGCCAGCACCAGGGGCAGTGGCCAATGCCACAAGCGGCGCGCGACCACCGCGATTAACAGCGTGGTCGACATCATGGTTCCCGTCACCGCGATGCCATAGGCTGCCGCCAAGGTATCCGAGGAACCAAAACCCGCTACCAACAACACCACCGCAATCGCCAAAGTCCAGTTGATCATGGGCAGGTAAATTTGACCACGCGCGGCCGAGGAGGTATGACAAATTCGCATTCGGGGTAGAAAGCCGAGTTGCAACGCTTCCTTGGTGAGAGAAAAGGCTCCAGAGATGACCGCTTGCGAGGCGATGATGGTGGCAACGGTGGCAAGTATCACCAGTGGGTAAAGACTCCAGGAAGGTGCAAGACGATAGAAAGGGTTCTCTATCGCTCCTGGATCACGCAGCAGCAATGCTCCCTGGCCAAGATAATTGAGCGTTAGCGCCGGCAGGACAAAGGATAGCCATGCGATGCGAATGACGCGACGACTAAAGTGACCCATGTCAGCGTAGAGTGCTTCAGCGCCGGTAAAGGCAAGTACTACGGAACCAAGAATCAACCATCCCTTCTGGCCATTGCGTGTGAAATACAACAAGCCATGGTAAGGATTCAAAGCAGTAAGAATGCGGGGAGACTGCATCACGCTTACAGCTCCCAATAAAGCAATGATGGTAAACCAGATCGTCATTATCGGCCCAAATAGCGCTCCAATTCGTGCCGAGCCACCACTTTGAATCAAGAATAACCCAATCAATACTGCGATTGCTGCGGGTACCACATAGGGAGTAAATATCGGCGTAGCAACTTCAAGTCCTTCCAGAGCGGAAAGCACGGAAATGGCGGGAGTGATCACGCCATCTCCATAAAAAAGCGCCGAACCAATCAGACCAGTCGTAATCAACATGTTTCGTTGTCGTCGTGATAACTCACCCGCACGCAGGGTCAACGCAGTAAGCGCAAGGATTCCGCCTTCGCCACGATTGTCGGCGCGCATGACGAAAAATACATATTTAACAGTGACGACGATCATGAGTGCCCAAAAAATCAAGGACAATACTCCGAGGATGTCAGCGACAACGGGCATTGCACCGCCGGTGGTGAAGCATTCTCGCATAGCGTACAGCGGGCTTGTGCCAATATCGCCGTAAACCACCCCGAGTGCCGCAAGCAATAAAGAAGCGGCATTGGCCTCGGAATGATGAATAGAATCTGAATGATTGCTGGATGATGCTTCGGGTAGGATTGCGGAAGGTTCAGGCATAAATGATTGATTATTATTCGTGACGCAGTGCTTCTGCGGGACGGATAGAAGCGGCCCGCCAAGCGGGATAAAGAGTGGCTAATAAACTTAATGTAAAGGCAACCACTCCAATGTGAATGACATCTATCCAATGTAAATCGGAGGGTAAGCGTGAAATAGGATAGACATCCGCTGCAAGGAATCGTACTCCGAAATGGGTTTCGATGTTGGCAACCAGCGGCTCGATATGAAAAGCCAGCGCCACGCCTCCCACGATCCCGGCCAGGGTGCCCGTCAATCCGATGAGGCTGCCTTGAACCATGAATACTCCAATCACCCCCGCTGGCGTCATTCCCAGAGTACGCAGGATGGCGATGGCGGCAGCCTTGTCGGTGACAACCATAACGAGGGTGCTCACGATATTAAAGGCCGCGACGAAGATAATCAGTCCCAAGATAATCAACATCATTTGTCGTTGCTGGGCCAGGGCGATGAAAAAATTTGCGTTCTGGCGCGTCCAATCGGAAACAACCGAGCGTCCAGGCAAGGATTGTGCGACCTCGTGAACAATTCGTCGTGCCTGATAAAGGTTGGTTACCTTGAGACGCAAGCCGCCGACGCGCTCCCCCAGCCCAAATAAACGCGCCGCGTTGGCGAGATGGATAAGGACCAACCCGGTGTCGTATTGACGCATCCCCATCTCAAATAATCCCACTACGGTATGACGACTGAGCTTGGGCAAGGTATCGGTGCCTTGCGTATCCTCGCGTGCTGTAACGAGGGTCACTTGGCCGCCCATCTCAACGCCTAATTTTTTAGCCAGGGCCTTTCCTAAAATGATGCCTTGCTGGTTTGGGATCAGGGCATCCAGATTGCCATTCACTACATGATCGCCAATTTCGGCGACTCGTGCCTCACTCTCAGGCAGGATTCCCCGTACCATTACCCCGACCACGTTGCGGCCTTCGGTCACCATCGCCCCGCCATTAATAAAAGGCGCAACGGCAATGACTTCTGGATGTGCGGCGGCAACCTGGGCCGCCGTTTTCCAATTATTAAGCGTGCCATTCACTTCAGTCAGGGTGGCATGGGCGATACTGCTCAGGATTCCTTGACGCACATCTTTTTCGAAACCATTCATCACCGCCACCACCGTAATCAACACCGCCACGCCAAGCGCGATGCCCGCCATTGAAATCAGTGAAATGAATGAGATGAAATGATTACGCCGTCGCGCGCGGGCATAACGTAGTCCAATCCAGAGCACAAGTGGATGAAACATAAATGTAACGAGATCCTTGTGGCTGGTTAGCCATCCTTCTTGCTGTATTCAAAGGCATCGGCGTGATAGTGATCCCGAGATAGTCCGTGGGCGATAAAGGTTTCCAATCCAGTGGCAACCATGGGCGGCGGACCGCAGGCATAAACCTCATAGCGCGACAAGTCGGGATAGTCGGCCACGACCATGGTGGGAACACGCCCAACGCGACCTTCCCAACCATCTTCGGCGGTTGGCCGGGAAAGTACCGGCGTGTAACGAAAATAGGGATAGTGTTGTTCCCAAAACCGGGGTAATTCATCCAGATATAGATCCCGGCGCGTCCGCGCTCCCCAATATAAATGGAACGATCGGCTGGTTTTTTCCGCGAAGGCGTATTCGAGGATCGATTTCACCGGAGAAAAGCCCGTGCCTCCGGCTATCAAGATTACAGGCCGCGTGGATTTTTCCTGAAAGCTAAACGATCCGAGCGGGCCTTGGATGCGCAGAAGTGAATTTTCCGGCATTTCCTGAAACAACCAGCTGGTGAAACTTCCGCCTGGAACATGACGCACATGTAATTCCAGTAGTTCATTGTTGCGCGGAGAATTTGCCAGAGAAAAAGAGCGATGGCGATTGTTGGATAACAGGAATTCAATATATTGCCCAGGAAGAAATGACAAACGATCACTTTCTGGAACTTTTATAAATAAGCGCAATACATCGGGGGCGAGGAATTCCTTTTTTACCACGCGACAGGGCAAAATTCGGATAGGAATATCTTGATTTTTTTTCACCTCACGGACCTGAAGATCGAGATCGGTGCGGGGAACTGCTAAACACGGGAGAATGACGCCCGATTTTTGTTCCTCGGGATTTAACGCTGTAGGTGACTTATGACCATAATCAACCGCCCCTACCAAGAGCGTGGCCTTGCACGCTCCGCATTGCCCAGCGCGGCAACCATAGGGCAAGGCTATACCCTGGCGTAACGCCGCCGCCAGAATAGTTTCCTCGGGTTCAATGGACATCTCCCGACCGCTGGATTCAATATGCGCAACGAAGCTCATCAATATAATTTCCTTGGGTTGGAACTAATGCGGTTGAACTAATTCGGTTTTAATAATATTTCCACGGATGATCGATATTTTTCCGGATCTTCCGAGCCAACGATTTTATCGGGAGTATTAGAGAATTGTTTAGCTAGATTAAGCAGCATTACTGGAATATTACAATTTTTGTTTTTATTATAAAATAATTTAACCATTGGTCGCAATAAATCATTCTCATTTGATTCCACTACGATTCCCACGCGTCCACTTTGTAGGGCTACCACGGTTCCCACTGGATAGATTCCGACGCAACGGATGAAATGTTGTACCAATTCTGGCTCAAAATGGTATTTGCTCCATTCAATTAGCTTCCCTAATACAAAATGGGGAGATTTTCCTTTATGATAACAACGAGCCGAGGTTAAGGCGTCATAAACATCGACTACAGCGGCCATTTTTCCATGAAGAGTAATAGCGTCACTATTTTTTCCCAATGGATAACCGCTCCCGTCATAACGTTCATGGTGTTCAAAAATGATACTCTGAGATACATCGGAAATTCCGTCGGATGAATTTAAAATATCACGGCTATACTCGACATGACGACGCATGATAACAAATTCATCTTCGGTAAGCCGTCCCGGCTTGTTTAATATATCCAACGGTACTAAGGATTTTCCGATATCATGCAATAAACCCCCAATCGCTGCCTGTTGAATAATGGAGCCTGGCATTCCTAAGTGCTTGCAAAATGATGTTAATAGCACTGCCACAGATACGGAATGTTCAAAAGTATATCTATCCATTTCGCGGATGCGTATTATTCCTAGCAAGGCGTCTTGGTTATGGAAAATAGATTGGACTATTCTTTCAACTACTGGTTCCAGACGTTCCAGTTCAATTTGTTTACCGAGGCGGGCATCGTCCATCATGTTGGAGATTACCTGATTAGCCTCTTTTTTTACATTAACCGCTTGTTGCCATTCTTCTTTCAATGGAATACGCAAACCCTTGACAGGATAAGGTAGAAGCAACTCATCCATGGTCTTCTTGACTTCTTTTTGAATTTCAGAAATATTTTGTCCTTGATTTTCTTTTTCATCCAGTATATCCAGTCCTTTATCTGTATCAATATAAACTTCCCGTAGTTTAAGGTCGAAAATTTTTTCTAAGGTATCTTGCGAAGTTACCGTGAAGCTGCTTTTCAAAAATGGATGATCCATCCAGCCGATGTCCAAATCATGGATGAACATTCCTAGACGTAAATAATCTATTTTTATTTTTTTGATCATAAATAAATCTCCAATCTTTATAATAACTTGTTGATTTTATAAATATTAAAAATAACTAATTTTATTATTTGGTATAATAGTGGTGAGTAATGTATTAAAACCGTAAAATTGACACTTCCGTTAGGAGGGATAAACGTGAATTTTGTACGTATTATATTGATTTTATTTGGTTTTGGATTCTTACTAGGGATTTGGTGGTGGGAACGGCAACGACGTGTCGAACTTCCACGGCACGAGCGGGAAGTTCTCGAAGGTATTGGAATTGAAATCCGTACCGAAGGAAGCGATGTCGCCCTAGATTTTTCTGGTTTGGATGGCATCACTGCCACCAATGAACATATTTCGGAAAGATCTTTAAGTATTGTATCAGAGGATGAACGCCTGTCTTTATCCATGCCATCCATGGTAGAAGAAAAATTGATTGTTTTTAACTTGATGGCACCAGTGGATCGACCCTATTCCGGCCAGGATCTACTCACCGCCATTCAGGGTGCTAACCTAGTGTATGGAGAAATGAGTATCTTTCATCACCGAATTAAGGGTTTGCGCCGCCCTATTTTTAGTATGGCCAACTTAGTTGAGCCAGGGACTTTCAATCCGCCAGCCATGGATGGTTTTTTCACCCCTGGTCTTACTTTTTTCATGCGCCTCCCCGGTCAAATAGTTGGTCCGCGAGCATTGGACCTAATGTTCAAATCTGCCCAGCATCTCGTCAATGAACTGGGTGGAAACCTTTGCGATCAACATCGTTATCCTCTCGACCAGCAGAATATTGCCAAATTGCGCGATGAGGTAGCAAAGCACCAGCAGTGTGTCGATAATATCAATAAAATGGAACGCGGATAATTATTTCGTTGTTAGAGAATTGAACGTCACGTTGATTTATTTCCTCGATAGAGTTTGACCTGTTGAACCCATCAAAGCAATCCTCGCCAGGGCTGATTGTCCCAACCAATGGATCAAATGCCTTCATCGGCGATGCTGGTTTATGTACTCAGCATAACGAAAAACTCTTGGGATTTATTGCTGAAACCCTACCGGTGGCCACTTCATATGTCGATACCATTCCTCCTGGCGAATGGAATATCTCTCCTGAATATAATCAACGTTTTTGGCTTGCGCCGGACGCTGCCCAGGTAGGAACCTGGGAATGGTTTATCGAAACCAATCAATATTACTGGTCGGAAGAAATTTGGCATCTCTATGAATTGGTGTCTAATCGTCATTCACCTTCCTATGAAAGCTGGCTGCAATCAGTATATCCACCAGATCAAGAACGAGTCGCCACGACTTTTGCAATGGCTACCACTCAAGGTATTGAGTTTAGGTTGGAATGGCGCGTAAATCCGGTGACTGACACTCCCGTGCGGTGGTTAATGGCTCATGGCCGACCTATTCGAGAACCGAGTGGAAAGATTACAAGTTATGTCGGTATCGTATTCGATGTCACTGCGCGTAAACGTGCCGAACAGGCATTATTGGAAAGCGAGGAACGCTATCGACGTATTATCGCCACCGTGCCGGGGGTGCTTTATGATTATATTGTTTTTCCGGATGGAACTAATCGTTTCCTGTATGTAGGCCCTCGGCTTTGGGAAATCCTTGAATTAGATGAAACGGCATTGCTGGCTGATAGTGAAGTATTCTGGAAAATAATTCACCCCGGAGATGTAAAATCCCTTCGAGCCGAGGATCTGGCCGCTCATCGTGAAAAAAAATTGTTTAGCGCCGAGTGCCGCATCATAACCGCTTCTGGTCGTCAAAAATGGATCCATCTTACTGCGAAACCGTGCTCAGGATTGGGTCATGGAGAGTGTTTACCCTTATGTGATTGTTCGACGCTTGCCTCCTATTCTTCAACGTCGGAATCAAAAAATAAATTTAAGCCGGAAGTCTGGAGCGGAATTATTCTCGATATTACTGCCCGCAAGGAGGCGGAACGCGCGGTCCGCGAAAGTGAGCATACTTACCGCTCATTGTTCAAAAATTTGCTCAATGCGGTTGCTTATTGCAAGATGTTCTACCACGGTGATTCGCTGGAAGATTTCATTTATCTTGCAGTAAACGAGGCATTTGTGGTTCAGACTGGACTTTTAGATGTGGTTGGTCACCGCGCCTCGGAAGTGATTCCTGGAATTCGTGAGCAAGATCCAGAACTATTTGAAATTCTCGATAGAGTGGTGCGTAGCGGTCGGCCTGAACGTTTCGAGCTTTACATGGCGGCTTTACGACAATGGATCTCTGCCGCTGTATATAGTCCGGCGCCAACCCATTTTGTATTGGTGTTTGATGTTATTACCGAGCGCAAGCAGGCCGAGTCCAGATTACAAAAACTATCATTAGCAGTCGAGCAGAGTCCGATTAGCATCATCATTACCAATACCGCCACCGAAATTGAATATGTAAACGAGGCATTTACTCGTATTACTGGATACACCCTAGATGAGGTAAAAGGACAGAATCCACGTTTTCTACAATCAGGGAAAACGCCAAGGGAAGATTATAATTCCCTGTGGACCGCACTGACCCAAGGGCAATCTTGGCGCGGCGAGTTCATCAATCAGCGTAAAAATGGAGAAATTTTCATAGAATATGAAAGTTTTACCCCCATCCGTCAACCTAATGGCGTTATTACTCACTATTTGGCAATTAAGGAAGATATTACCGAAAAGAAACGTCTTAATCAGGAGTTGGATCATCATCGTCATTGTCTTGAAGAATTAGTCGAAGAGCGTACTCGACAATTACAAGAAGCTAACCGTATTCTGGAAAAAACCTCTGACGAGGTTGCAGACTTGTACAATAACGCACCGTGTGGTTACCATTCCCTTGATGCGCAGGGTCGATACATTGCAATCAATGATACCGAACTGGCCATGCTCGGTTATTCCAGGGATGATTTAATTGGAAAAAAGAAAATTTTTGATTTGATGACCACTGAATCTCAAGAACGGTTTTCAATGAATTTTCAAACTTTACTAAAAAATGGACGTATCCGTGATTTTGAATACAATTTAATCCGTAAAGATGGTTCTATTATCCCTGTGGTGATTAATGCCGATACAGTTTGTGACGCCAATGGCAATTTTATTTATTGCCGTTCCACCCTGTTCGACGATACGGAGCGTAAACGACGGGAACAACAGATTGTTTTACTGAATCGTCATTATTGGGCTGAACTCGCCAAGCGCGCAGAAGAGGCGGAAGCAGCAACTCGGGCTAAAAGCGCCTTTCTGGCGAATATGAGCCATGAAATTCGGACGCCCATGAATGCAATTCTTGGGCTTACCCATTTACTCCGACGTGGTGTTATCGAAGCGGATCATTTAGATAAGCTCGATAAAATCACCGCAGCTACGCATCACCTTTTATCAATAATCAATGGAATTCTAGATCTTTCTAAAATTGAGGCGGGTCGATTTCAACTGGAAGTTATCGATTTTTCCGTCGATGACATATTGGAAAAAATATCCACTATGATTTCTCCACGGCTACGTGATAAAGGATTAAATTTTTTCATCGAGATTAAAGATTTACCTAACTGGCTGTATGGAGATCCAACTCGTCTGTCACAAATTTTGCTCAATTATTTGGATAACGCGGTGAAATTCACCGAACGCGGGAAAGTTACCCTGCGTGCCTTAGTGACGGAATCGATGGAAAACAATTTGTGGGTACGATTTGAAGTCGAGGATACCGGCATTGGAATTGAGCCTGGGAAATGTTCGCAGATTTTTTCAGCCTTTGAGCAAGCGGATAGTTCCATCACGCGCCGCTATGGAGGTACTGGTTTAGGGCTTGCCATCAATCGACGCCTCGCAGCGCTCATGGGAGGAGAAGCGGGTGTTGATAGTTCACTGGGGCAGGGCAGCACTTTCTGGTTCACGGCGCGCTTGCGTCAAGGAACAATTCAATCAAGGGAAATAACTTTAGACGCAGAGCAAATATTATCCCAAGAATATCGTGACGCACGGATTCTGGTGGTTGAGGATAATTTAATCAATCAAGAGGTGGTTAGAGAATTGTTGAAAGGGGTAGGATTACAGGTGGATGTAGCGGAGGATGGCGCTAAGGCCATCGAAAAGGCGCGTATGCAATCCTATGATTGCATCCTGATGGACGTGCAAATGCCGATTATGAATGGACTCGCTGCAACAAATATCATTCGTGCTTTGCCTGGTCGAGAACATATTCCTATTTTAGCGATGAGTGCTAATGTTTTTGCCGAGGACCGACAACAGTGCTTGGCGGCAGGAATGGACGATTTTGTGGCCAAGCCGGTAGTTCCTGAAGCATTATTCGCCAGTCTGGCAAGATGGTTACGCAACGGAAAGGTTGATGTATCCTCTCCTGTTCCGATGTCAAAAACAAAAAATAACCTGAATACGAAACACAACTATTCACCGGATACAGTGACATTTTCAACGAAATATTCGATCCTACCGGCCGCGTTGAATGAAATTGCTGGTCTGAATACCGCGTTAGGTTTGAAGACCCAACATGGTCGAATTAATGACTATATTCGATTGTTGCACAGATTCTCTCATTATCACCGAGATGATATGGTACGGTTAAAAGAAATTCTTATTCGTGGAGATCGCAAGGAAGCGCAGTATGTAGCCCATACTCTCAAGGGCGTTGCCGGTAATTTAGGAGCTATTTCGCTCAGGATGAAAGCACAACAACTGGAGGAATCCCTGCGTCGTGGTGTTTCGCCAACAGAAATTGAATCCTTGCGCACCATGGTGGAAAAAGAATTAACCGATCTCGTCACTGCCATTCTTGCCATACCCATTATGCCATCCGCAGATTCTGAAGTTACTTTAGAACAAGCGCAAAAATTATTCGATCAATTGGAACGGTTTCTCGTTACTAACGATTATGTTGGCCGTACATTTTTACAAGAGAACGTTTCACGTCTAAGTGCAGTGCTGGGTGAAAAAGCCATGGAATTAGAACGACTGGTCGAACGTTTTGATTATGATGCAGCGTTGGCATTGGTTCGCAACATTCGCGTCGGAAATAAACGCTAGCGGTCTAATTATATTAAAAAGTTGCACGGTTCACATTTTACTTGAAAGTAGACTACCCGCCTGCTGAAAAAATATCGTCTTCCGTATTAAATTCCAAATCAGGCCCAGCGCTGCGTATTTCGTAGCTATCTCCATTTCGAATGGTGATACGATACGGAATGAGCCACGGATCTTTCGCGGGATCGCGGACGCGATCAATACTTTTTATACGTTTACGTAAATAAGCTGCAAACGATTTTTGAGACATGGTATTTAAACTGCGGCCAGAAATTAAATAATCGGTATAAACAACCTTGACTATAGTATTTATTTCTTGCGAGGCAACCAGAATTTCACTATTATTTTCAATAAAACCAATTAACTGGTTGACCATTTTAACGACAGCGCCAACACTGAATATTACCATGATAATAAAAAGCAGTCTGATGGTCATCAGTCTCACTCTCCTTATCTATAATCGGAAATACTTATTTTCGATAATACGTTTATCGATAATTTCATCGAACTGCATACCAATCCGCGCATTATGTTGGAGAAAATAGTAAAATTCATTTTTAGTTAGATATAAAAGTTCAACTTCTTCAGCGGCAATAAGAGTAGCGGTTCTTGGTATATTTTTGATCAAGGCAATTTCTCCAAAAAATTCGCCTTTTACAAGAGTTAATCGACGCGCAGAATTTTCTGCACCAGGAGGGTCAACGAAAACTTTGCCTTTATTGATAATATAAAAACGGTCGCCCGGTTCTCCATAGCGAAAAATAATATCTCCAGCCTTGCGAGTTTCTCGTTTCAGCATCGCTATCAAGTGGTTCACCTGACAAGGAGTAAGGTGAGATAAAATACTTCTTCCTTCCATAATCATTTTGCTGATACGGATCATATCTGTCACTTTTTCTCCTCCGCCAGCGGATCGCACGACAAATTCATCAAATTCATTTCGCTTCAGCTCGATAAGTGTCGAAGATTTGACCGCAACCACACTCGCGGTTCGTGGCATTCTTTCGAGAAGCGCAATCTCTCCGAATGAACTACCTGGCCCGAGTTCATTTAAAATATGCTCTCGACAATATTCATCCTCGATAATGACATTTAACTTTCCAGAAACTATGCAATAAAATGAGTCTCCTTCTTCACCCTGAGTGACAGCTCTTTCTCCCGGACGTAATCGCACAATGCGCAATCGTGAAGTCAGTACGCTCATTTCATTTTCATTGAGTTTGGAAAATAGCGGTATTTCGCGCAGAAATTTTGTAAGTTCTCCTGTGACAATGGTATTCCTGCTCGCAATTTTCTTTCCAAGTTGATTGAGACGATGCAAAGGAGAACCAGTCATCGTCATCGCATTTGATATTCCAATGGAGATAAAAACCGCCAATAGCGTCACTAGGGGAATAATAATAATTACAAAATACATACCAGTCAGCGTCTTCATGAGCAATCCTCCTGCCATAAAATCCATGGCTAGACCGGTGAAACTGGAAAGAAAAATATTCCAAAATGCGGCATAAACAAAATAAAGCCACAAACAAGCCCAGGCCGACATCCCTAAAAAATATTCCTGAGCACGCATTTCTCCTCGCCAACTAAATAATTCAATTAAGAATTTCTTACGTAAGAATCTGTGCAGAGGCCGTCCACCTGCGCCGAATTCAGTGATATAATAAACATATTGCGTCATTTCGCTTTCAAGCAACGGAGAAATACTGAAAAGAAAAACGAACCAACATGCCTGCCTTACAATTTCAGAAAACGTCCAAAAATAGCTGAGAGCCATGCATATTGGCATAAACAGAAGAGGAAATCCCATACGCATGGCAAACAGTCTGGTTACTACCAGATTGCCTGCTGTTACGATATCCGTCAATTCACAATCAAAAAAGAATAGACCATACTTGAATTGCAGACGTGGGTGTAATACTTGGCATTGATGATATGAAAGCGCAAATGCTGACAACAAATTTTTTATATTAACAATCAGCATAAGGGTCATCCATAAAATTATGAGACCCAGGGTATATGAAATAATTCGTTCTTGTTCGCCAGCAGTTGGAGATAACGCAAATGCCAGAAAAATATTTCCTCCATGGGAATTTGTTGAAAATAAAAAGCCAATGATTCCACATACTGTAAGCAATGCTATGCTAGGAATTGAAATAAATACGGATGCAATGAATTGCAGTACCGCGTTATCAAATCGGCCATGACTTGATTTTTCTTCGGATTTCGCTGAAACCTCTGATAATGGACCATCAATTAGAAAACCTTCTTGATTCAATTTTTCAATGGCATTAATTGTGCTTCGGAAATATTTTGTCCCACTATTTTCAATTTGTTCCTGCAAGATATCGGGCAGTGTTTTTGTGCCATCGAACGTCTGGATAAGGATGGCCTCCTCTTTTGTCAATTTGACATAAGTTGCATTGATAACATTTTTGAGAAAGAAGTGATAAGGCCCTGCATCAATAAATAGGACTCCATCCACGAGCCGGGGTCGGAGCGTTTCGAGATTGAGGGAGATATTGCTGGGAATCATCCAAATTCGGCGCGGAAACCTCTGGTTTTAGCCATGGTTAGGAAGCACCGTCCTCCTGTTTTTTGACTTTGAAATGAAAAGTTACCGTTCTTTCCCGGCGGTCAGCCCGTAAGCTGCTAAATAACAGAGAGCCTTTTGGACCTCGCTCCTCTCGTTAGGTTGCAATGCAGCTTCGGTTCTTACAAACTTTGCAGCAAACCGTTTCGTAGTTACCCGTACCGTATCTGCATCCGCCGCTTTCAGTGCTTGGAGTTGCCTGTCTGCCGACAGGCAGAAGGAAGCGCCCCAAGATGAGTTCCTGCGACTGCGCGCAGGATAAGCTTTTACTTCGTTGCAACGTAGTTCGATTTCTCAAACTAAGGCTGGTCAATCTCGGACTTATTTTCATAAGCCACGCCCTTTAGTGCAGGGTGATTGACTCGCAGTCGAAGCGTCCACGTTACGATGGCCATAAATTTGTATGGCGGGATAGTTACGATTGAAAAATAATCTAATAAAGCGTACTCGCATTAAGGTTTGTGGCATTACTCGCCCCGTTGACGGTATCGCGGCGGCGGATTGCGGTGTTGATGCGATTGGATTGGTGTTTTATTCACGAAGTCCGCGTGTTGTGGATCTCACCACCGCGAAGGCAATAGTTGCCACACTACCACCCTTCGTAGTGGTAGTTGCCTTATTCGTGAATCCCACTCCCGAGGAGGTATACGCAGTGCTTTCCTACCTTCCGGTAGACCTGCTGCAATTCCACGGTACCGAGACACCAAATTTTTGTAGTGCCTTCAGTCGACCTTACCTTAAAGCCATTCCCATGCGTCCCGAAACAAATTTATCCCTATTAGCACAGGACTATAACGATGCACGCGGATTGCTGGTTGATGCCTATCGACCTGGAATACCTGGAGGCACTGGCGAATGCTTCGATTGGAATCTTCTACCTACCCAACGTTCCTTTCCTTTGGTTTTGGCTGGTGGTTTGAACCCAGGCAATGTCGCCGACGCCGTGCGTCGCGTGCATCCCTATGCGGTGGATGTGAGCGGCGGGGTAGAAGTCGCCAAGGGAATTAAAGATCCTCAGCTCATCGCGGCCTTTGTCCAGGCAGTGCAATACATTGACACTCCCACGAATAAATAGGTGGGATTCTTAATGACGCCGTAAATCACCTCACGGCTAAAGCCGGGGGCTTTAATGGAATAAAGCCTGGTTTACCAGCCTAAGTCCGAGCAATCGGACTACGTTGCAACGAAATGAATTCCAGTACGAACGATGTTTAACATCTACCTTGGAAGGCTCAACCGGAATAGAGGCCATATTAAGCAACTTGGGCCAGTGTCAGTGGCGCTACTACGTTCCGTAGTTTTACGGGTCGTAGATACTTCGGCTGCCGATGGTGGTTGTACACCAGACCTTAAAGTCATGGCTGTCATGGCTTTTTAAACACGCGCAAGGTTTTACGCCTAGGACTTCCCCAGGCAACCCCATACCTTAACTTGTTAAAGAGCACCAGAATTTTAGCACCAATGCCGCGCATCGCGAAAATCAAAAAACTATTTGAACGCGATTCCTACCACGGCTAAACCCAGCGGCTCTCTCGCTATTTTCTGTAAAGTCCACGAATAAATTCGTGGGCGTGTTAAATTACTAACAGAGAAATATCAGCGACTCGCAAAAAAAGATTGCTAATTCCTTTGAGGAGAGACAACCGATTTTTTCTGACGGCTTCATCATCCGCCATCACCATTACTTCATCAAAAAATCTATCCACGTCACCTTTCAATCCCGCGAGTTTTGTCAACGCTCCTTGGTAATCACGGGCTTCCCATAGGGGCAAAATTTCTTTATTGATAGAATGAAAACGAATCGTCAATAATTGTTCAGCAGTTTCGGTCAATAAACTGTTTTCCACGGTGGTGGGAATTGTTTCCTGGAATTGACATAGAATGTTTTTAATGCGTTTATTAGCGGCGACCAAGCTGACCGCCTCGGGAAGCATACGGAAAGTATGAACTGCATGGATACGAACTTGAAAATCCAGAGGATGGATCGGTTTTCGCGCCGCCACCGCTTCAAATTCATCGGATTGCAATCCTTGTTCCAAGAAATAAGCGCGTAGGCGTTCCATCATGAAGTCATAAACTTGATCCACCACATTAGTTTGGGTGAATGGATGGCCAGGGGTTTGTTCAAAGATCGCGGTAGCCTGTTTCAACAGGCTCACCAGGTCAAGATTCAAATGGCCTTCAATGAGGATACGTAGCGTGCCTAACGCGGCGCGGCGCAGTCCAAAGGGATCCTTGTCGCCAGTTGGTGGAGTGCCGATGCCAAAGATACCGACTAGGGTATCCAAGCGATCTGCGATGGCAAGAGCCTGTCCCGTTGGAGTAAGCGGTAAGACATCTCCGGCGCAGCGCGGTAGGTATTGCTCTTCCAGCGCGGTCGCCACCTCAAGTGACTCTCCATCATGGCGAGCATAGTAACGACCGATTACTCCCTGAAGCTCGGGAAACTCTCCTACCATGTCGGTGAGTAAATCGCATTTGGCCAACAACGCCGCTCGCTTCGTATTCTCTGGGGAACTTCCTATTTGATTTGCGATATATAAGGATAATTGCTCGATCCGTAGCATTTTATCGTATAGGGTGCCGAGACGTTCTTGAAATAGCATCCCTTTCAATCCATCAACACGCTCCACCAAGGAGCGTCGCCGATCCTGTTCCCAGAAAAAAGCGGCATCCGCCAAGCGGGGACGAATTACTCGTTCATTGCCTTTCTGGACACAAGCGAGGTCACGGCTGTCGATATTGCTTAAAGTAATAAAATACGGAAGTAAATTTCCACTGATGTCCTCCACGGGGAAATATTTTTGTTTCCCCTTCATGGTGGAAATCAACGCTTCCCGAGGAACATCCAGAAAACGAGATTCAAAATTTCCCGTCACAGGTATTGGCCATTCCACCAGACTTGTTACTTCGTCAAGAAGGGACTCGTCCAATATGGCGCGTCCGCCTACACTACATGCGGCGGTTTCAACCTGGTCGCGGATTTGCGCGCGGCGCATGGCAAAATCAGCGAGAACAAAACCTTGCGTTTTCAGAATATCGGCATAATCCCCAGGGTGAAAAATGGTGATAGGAGCGGGATAATGAAAACGATGGCCTCGTGTCTCGCGGCTGGTGCGTTTTCCCAGAATTTCAGTATCAATGATTTCATCACCTAGGAGCATTATCACCCAATGCACTGGGCGCACGAATTCAACTTTTAGCGCACCCCAGCGCATTCGTTTTGGAATGGGTAATTCGGCGAGAGCCTGAGTAATGATTCCTGGCAGCAATTCGCGGGTGGCGCGACCTTGCTCAATGCTTCGAAATACCAGCCATGCGCCTTTATCGGTGATTAGATGTTCGAGTTGTTCGACTTCAACGCCGCAAGAGCGCGCAAAGCCTCGCGCTTGCGGTGTTGGAAGTCCGTTCTTTTTGTCGATAGCTGCGCTCAATGCCGGACCACGCCGTTCGACCCTTCGATCTGCCTGGCGACTCGCTAATTCTTGTACCAACACCGCCAATCGTCGCGGAGTAGCATAAATTTTGATTTCGCCGCGATGCAAACCCGCCTTATCGAGTCCAATTCGGACATTTTTTCCCAGCGATTCAGACAGCATCCGCAATGCCGTAGGCGGGAGTTCCTCGGTACCGAGTTCAAATAAAAAATCCGGTTTTGCGTTCATCAAATTTCCTTGCTGGTTTGAGACCTCCCCCATCAGGGGGGATTAGTTAAATTTGACAACGATGCGTAAGCATCGTTATTTTTTTGGTAACCTCCTCGTTTACGGGGGAGGCAATCCACCGACCTCTATCTGTCGATGGCTTTGTCATTCAGCAGATGCGGTCGGATGCGGATTGAAACATAGTCACAGAATCTGTTTTAAGCGGTTATCATGGGAAAGCCAAGGGCTTTACGTCGTTCATAATAAGATTGCGCCACGCCGCGCGCTAAGGTGCGTACTCGAAGGATATAACGCTGGCGCTCGGTCACGGAAATCGCCCGACGGGCATCAAGTAAATTAAAAGTGTGCGATGTTTTCAGCATTTGTTCGTAGGCAGGCAGCGGTAATCCAGCGTCGAGCAGTTTTTTAGATGCTGCTTCGCAGGTATCAAACCAGCCAAATAAACTAGCGACTTCTGCATGTTCAAAATTATAAGTGGACATCTCTACTTCGTTTTGATGAAAGACATTGCCATAGGTAATTCGCCCGAAAGGTCCTTCGGTCCAAATCAGATCGTAGACGCTTTCGACGCTTTGCAAATACATGGCAATGCGTTCCAAGCCGTAGGTAATTTCGCCTGTGATCGGAAAACAATCCAAGCCACCCACCTGCTGGAAATAAGTAAATTGGGTTACTTCCATGCCATTCAGCCACACCTCCCAGCCTAGCCCCCAGGCACCCAGTGTAGGCGATTCCCAATTGTCCTCAACAAAACGGATATCATGAACGAGAGGATCAATTCCCAGCATTCGTAAACTGCCGAGATATAATTCTTGAATATGAAGCGGCGAAGGCTTAAGAACCACCTGGAATTGATAATAATGTTGGAGTCGATTCGGATTTTCGCCATAGCGCCCATCGGTGGGGCGACGGGATGGCTGAACATAGGCCGCACCCCATGGCTCTGGCCCGATGGCGCGTAAAAAAGTCGCGGGATGGAAAGTTCCTGCTCCAACTTCCATGTCATAGGGTTGCAATACGACACATCCTTGAGATGCCCAATATCCTTGTAATGCGAGAATCAGACCCTGGAAGGTAGATACGGATTGGGAACCGGGAGAATTGATTTGATCAGTCACGGTGGTATTTCCTTAGAGGCAGTCTAGAAAAATTTCATTGGAGTCCGCCGCGAATGCTTACCCTGGCAGGCTCCCGCGCATTGCCTTACGGTTCACGTTTCGATAGTACACCAATCAATAAGATTGAATGAGAATTTCTATCCATTTTGATTAATAAGAAGCGACGAATTATAGTGATGAATAAAATATCAACTTACCTCAATATAATTGGCAAGTTTTTTAGATTCTAGCTTCGAAAAAGACAATAAAAATTGAATTTTTTATCCTATTGATGGGGGCATTACCCTGCCGACGTTTTTTAGCATACTGGTTGACATTTCCCCATTCTATTGCTGCACTCTACGAAACGCAAATCCATCAGAACAGCGCTGACAACCAAATCTGCCGTCGAACGCGCTACTTTGCTATCTAAACCGAAAAATAATAACTCAAATTGCCATCTATGTCCTTAACGCTGCATTCCACTGTGGCATTCTGGTGGAAACCTCGTAACCATGGATAGGTGGTAACTTGGGTTGCTATAAATTACTTGGAAAATCTTATATCATTATCAGTTACGCAGTTGAACTTTAACTATTTGATTCAACTAAAAAGTAACTAAAGGGTCATCTTTTGCAATCGATTAAAATGTTGAATCTATTTTTTTCAACTGCGTAACTCCTAAATCCTCCCTAAGAGGTAACTTGGCTTATTATTAGTTGTTATGTATATTGAATTACTTGTCGGAAGGTAAATCACCCCACAGCTAAAGCCGGGGGCTTTAATGGAATAAAGCCTGGTTTACCAGCTTGGGTCCGGGAAATCGGACTACGTTGCAACGAAGTATAAAGACTCACCCTGGGGCGCTTCCTCAACTCAGGGCTGCTGAAAGTGGCAGGTGCAGACAAGCTCGGGGGTAGTACGAAACGGTCTGCCGCAAGGTTCGCAAGAACTGAATCTGCGTTGCAACATTGGCGAGGGGAGCCGGGTCGCAAGACTCGTGTCACCAGGCCCGTAAGGGCTGACAGCCGGGAAAGACCGGCACTTTCTTAACTTCAAAAAATCAAAAAACAGGAGGACGGCGCTTCCTTACCATGGTTAAAGCCAAGGGTTTCCGCGCCGTATTTGGATGACATTTCAATCCCGCGCTCCGCGCTCTGCATTTTATGGAGTTTCCTATGTCTTCGGTAAAAAAAGTTGTGCTTGCCTACTCTGGTGGGCTGGATACTTCAATTATTTTGAAGTGGTTGCAAGAACAATATCATTGTGAGGTAGTGACTTTCACCGCCGATATCGGCCAGGGAGAAGAACTAGAACCCGCGCGCGCCAAGGCCGAAAGCATGGGGGTTAAAGAGATTTATATCGAAAATCTGCGTGAGGAATTCGCACGCGATTTTGTTTTTCCCATGTTTCGGGCGAATACCATTTACGAGGGTGAATATCTGCTCGGCACTTCCATCGCCCGCCCGTTGATTGCCAAACGCTTAGTTGAAATCGCTATCGCCACCGGCGCCGACGCTATCTCGCATGGCGCGACTGGCAAGGGCAACGATCAGGTGCGCTTCGAGTTGGGGGCCTACGCTTTGCGGCCTGATATCCGCATCATCGCACCATGGCGGGAGTGGAGCATGGCTTCCAGGGAAGACATGCTGGTCTATGCCGAGCGGCACAATATCCCCATTGAGCGCAAGCGCGGTGCCCTGTCGCCTTATTCTATGGATGCTAACCTGCTGCATATTTCCTATGAAGGTGGTCCGCTGGAAGATCCCTGGATCGAGGCCGAAGAAGCACTCTGGCGCTGGACCGTGGCACCGGAATGCGCACCAGACGTGCCGCGTTATGTGGAAATTGCCTTCCGTGGCGGAGATGCTGTGGCCGTGGATGGCGAGGAACTTAGCCCCGCCAGTCTACTCGCCACCCTGAACGCACTGGGTTCGGCGCATGGCGTGGGACGCTTGGATCTTGTGGAAAATCGCTATGTGGGAATGAAATCGCGCGGCTGCTACGAAACCCCTGGCGGAACGCTGCTGCTCAAGGCTCATCGCGCATTAGAATCACTGACTCTCGACCGTGAAGTGGCCCACCTCAAGGATGAATTAATGCCCCGCTATGCGAGCTTAATTTACAACGGCTATTGGTGGTCTCCCGAGCGACGTATGCTCCAGACCATGATCGATGCTTCCCAGGAACATGTAAATGGCAAAGTGCGTCTCAAACTCTACAAAGGCAATGTCAGCGTGGCCGGACGCGCATCTGCGGATAGTTTATTTGATTCCAGGATAGCCACTTTCGAGGATGATCGTGGCGCTTATGATCAAAAAGATGCCGCTGGTTTTATTCGTCTCAACGCTCTACGGATGCGCATCGCTGCGCGTTGTCGCGGAAATTGAGAGATCCGTATTTCAAATACGGATGCGCACAGATTGCACCCGCCTGCCATCAGATCATGTAGAGAATTCAAACTTTTCAAAAAGATGATCTGATCTACAGAACATTATGCTGAAACAAAAATTTCTGTAACAGTCAAATTGAACCAAGTCGAGTGATCAATTAACCCAAGTAGCTACCTATACCTCTTTAGCCGCATTCCACCGTGGGCGTTGTGGCGGAAATATCATTATTACGAATAGGTGGCAACTTGGGTTCAATTGGGACTTTCTCCCTGTAGTAGCCAAGCTTGCAGAATCAAGGGGTGTAAACGGTTTATGAAATAAAACTCATAAGCCCCGGCATTTATTAAAAGCAGCGTTTCATTTTGAATCAAGAGATATTCACG
This sequence comes from Gammaproteobacteria bacterium, assembly GCA_963575715.1. NCBI lineage: Bacteria > Pseudomonadati > Pseudomonadota > Gammaproteobacteria > Gammaproteobacteria bacterium. The sequence goes on from CAUYTW010000363.1 coordinate 40,196, forward strand.
CCGAGGATCTTTATGAACACTTTTTCGACAATTCACCTGGGTCGTTGGATATCAATCATCGTAATTTTTTCGTTCTTCATTATGGTATTGCTTTCTACTTTTTTTCACGTTTGGCAGATAACAGCGTTTGTAGAAGCAAACTCTTTAGAATCGATCCGTCATCGGATAGCAGATGAAAAAGCTCATATTGAACTTTTATTTAGAATAGGTGAGCCTGATTTGGTTACTGAGGAAATGGTACGGCTCAATTCTGACCCTGGTGTTGAGCACGTAATGCTTATCAACGAAAAAGGGCAAATACTTTATGACACGAATCGAGCCAATTTTGGTCAAGCTATGTCAAAAATTTTACCAGTATTTGATCCGTTGCTTTTAGAGGTTAATCAACACGAGCGTCACTTAAAGATTATATTTGATATTGATCATAAGCATCTTTTAGCCTATCAACCAATAGCTATCAAAGAGTTGGTCGGTAAAATTCGTCCTGATGCGATAGGCGGATTATTACTGAATTATAATTTGAGTTTAACTAAAGAACTAGCTCTAAAAGAAATTGTAATTGCAAGTTTAGTTGAGTTAGCCTTTGCAATCATGATAATGCTAGCTATGATACTGATATTCCACTACTGGCTAACTTTGCCTCTGACTTATTTACGGAAGATGGTTAATTATATTGGTGAGGGTAATTTCACTAAGGCCGTTCGGACTTCAGGACGAGGTGAATTAGCTAAATTAGCTACAGCCATCATCAGAATGCAGCATGATCTTGCAGTCGCAATCGATAAACATAAATTAACACAAGCCGCTCTTCAGCGCAGTATAATTTTTGCAAATGCTACTATTGATGCAGTTTCAAATCATATTTGTGTATTGGATAAAACTGGAAAAATTTTAGCAGTAAATAAGGCATGGCGGGATTTTTATATCGTAAACTCATCCGTATCAAAACAGGAAAATTATTATATCGGGGAAAACTATATAGCGATTTGTGATCGATCTGCAAGTAAACATTGCAATGAAGCAAAATTAGTTTCAGACGGAATACGCAAAGTAATCAATGGCGCGATGGATGTTTTTTTCATCGAATATCCATGCAATAGTAATTTAGAAGTCAGGTGGTTTCTTGTCAGAATCAGTCGATTTAATGACGACAGTGGCAATGTCGTTGTTTCCCATGAAAACATTACGGAAAGAAAAAAAACAGAAATTGAACGTGAACGGCTCCTCAAAATAATTATGGAGGCTCCAGATTTTATTGCTTGTTCAGATATGGAGGCGCATCTAACCTTCCTCAATCCTGCCGGCGCCAGACTGGTTGGGCTTCCAGACAATGTCGACTTAACTCCTTTGCAAATTAAAGATATGCACCCTCAGTGGGCTACAACGCGGGTTTTGGAAGAAGGTGTCCCCGCCGTGCTGCAACAAGGTTACTGGCAAGGAGAAACCGCTCTGCGGAATAGGCTGGATGGTCATGAAATCCCTGTTTCGCAATTATTATTGGTTCATCGTGATGGGAATGGCGTCCCTCAGCAACTGTCCACCATTATGCGAGATATTACCAGTTTCAAACAGGCCGAGCAGGCATTAATACAAGCGAAAGAATCCGCTGAAATGCTCGCGCGCACTAAGTCAGAATTTCTTGCAAATATGAGTCATGAAATTCGTACTCCAATGAATGCCATTATCGGTTTGTCACATCTGGCATTGGACAAAAATTTATCGATTGAAGTTCGTGACTATCTTGAGAAAATTAATGCTTCTTCCGAAAGCCTATTAGGTATTCTGAATGATATTCTGGATTTTTCAAAAATTGAAGCCGGTAAGCTCTCTATTGATAATACTGCCTTCAAACTTGTCAAAATGCTTGGTAATCTACATAATCTATTTTCTGTCAAGGCAGAAGCGCAGCATCTTAGTTTTATAATTGAGGCACCTTCCAATATTCCAAACAAGTTGATCGGTGATGCGTTACGGATACAGCAAATTCTTGCTAATTTATTGGGTAATGCTATCAAGTTTACCCAACAGGGACGCATTAATCTAAAACTGCGATTACTGGAACAAAAAAAATCACAAGTCAGACTCGACTTTAGTGTCAGCGACACTGGAATTGGAATTAGTCAGGAAGATCAGGCCAAATTGTTTCAACCATTCAGTCAGGCCGATACATCCATTACTCGCCGCTTTGGTGGAACCGGTTTGGGTTTAGCCATTAGTCGCAATTTGTTACAATTAATGGGTAGCGATCTTCATGTTGATAGTATTCCAGGTCAAGGTACTACTTTCAGCTTCAAACTATGGCTAGAGGTAGCCACCGCTGATTCGAACCCAACAGTCAACCGCAGCCAACATGAACGAAAACCCCATGCGTTATCCGTCAAGCTACGCGAATATGCTCAAACCATTTCTGGAACAAGAATTTTAGTCGCTGAAGATAACAGCATTAATCAGCAGGTTGTGAAAGGCTTCCTGCAATTGGCGGGGGTAACCGTTGATATTGCTAATAATGGAATTGAAGCTATACAGTTTCTGGAAAAAAATCAATATCACGCCATTCTGATGGATGTGCATATGCCACTAATGGACGGTATTGAAACGACTAAACAAATTCGTAAACAAGCTCAATATGCACAATTACCGATTATTGCTTTGACGGCTGGTGTGACCACAGAAGAGAGAGAACGTTGCCTCGCTTGCGGCATGAATAATTTTGTCGCTAAACCAATTAATCCAGAAGAGCTGATCAATTTACTACAGCAAAGGATTCATCCTGAACCTATCGAAAAGAATTAATCACCAAATTTGAATTACAGAAAATGACGAGAGCACGCTGTTTGCTTGATTCAGTTCAACAACACCATTCGGATGCTGTATTTTTCATACACCGCAAGCGGTGGAGAATTAACTTTAGAGATCATTTAAGTTAATTATGATGAGTAAGATATGGAATAGGATTTACTGATTTACCATTGCGTCGAATTTCAAAATGAAGAAGTATTTGATTGCTTTGATTGGTTCCCATTTCAGCAATCTTTTGTCCCTGAACAACATAATCACCTTCTTTTACTAATAAATATTTATTATGAGCATAAGCGCTTAGATAATGATCATCATGTTTTATAATAATTAATGGACCATAACCAATAATTCCCGTACCACTGTAAACAACCTTACCATCAGCAGCGGCGATGATCGGATCTCCTTTTCGTCCACTGATATCTATTCCTTGATTGCTTGATGAAAAGCCACGCAAGGTTTTTCCTTTTGCAGGCCACCCCCAATGCAGCCTTTCCGCAGCATCTAATTTATCTTTATTTTTTTTGTTCGCGGAAGTTTCTTTTTTATTTGGTTTTAATTCTTTTGGAAAATTTTCTTTTGTAAAAGGTTGGCTTTCACTTATTGGAATTTCTGGAACATTTTCAGTGTTAGGTGGCGGGGTTAGTTGTAGACGCTGCCCTGGATAGATAGTGTACGGAGGAGGAATACCGTTCCAGCGCGCCAAGTTGCGGTAATTCTCACCATGTTGGAGAGCAATGATGGATAATGAATCACCAGGCTTGACAACATAGACAAACCCGGCGTCCTCTTCGGAGGACGATGGTGATAAGGTAGGAGGTTCACTAGTACAAGCTGAGAGCACGCAAAGTCCCAACAATATCGGGAAGAACTGCTGTTTTCTTCCCTCCTTTCCGAGATTCTCCTTCGAAGGGATGCGGTTCATTAAAAATCTTCACAAATCTTTGAGCCAATCGGTCACTCGATCAAGAGCAGCGTGGCGTGTCAAATCTACATGGATTGGGGTAACTGAGACGTAACGATGACGGATAGCATGAAAATCGGTACCTACTCCAGCGTCTTGTTCTGGACCTGCAGGCCCAATCCAATAAATGGTTCGACCACGAGGATCGGTACCGCAGACTACGGGTTCAGCTTTATGACGATTTCCCAAACGGGTAGCTTGAAAACCAACTAGATCTTGCCAAGGTAAATCAGGAACATTGACATTAAGGATAGTGTCAGCCGGAAGAGGATTTTTTTGTAACCGTGTCACGATTAGGTTGGCAACCTTAGCAGCAGTTTCGTAGTGTTCATCCTGAAGATTGGCAAGTGAAATAGCTACGGCCGGTAAACCTAAAAAACGGCCCTCCATAGCTGCAGCGACAGTCCCGGAATAAATCACATCATCACCTAAATTGGAGCCAGCGTTGATCCCGGATACCACCATGTGTGGCTCTTCCTCCAATAGTCCAGTGATGGCGAGGTGAACACAATCTGTAGGAGTGCCATCCACACGGTAAAAACCATTATCTGAACGTATCGCCTTAATCGGATAATCCAAAGTTAAGGAATTACTTGCCCCGCTGCGATCACGATCCGGGGCAACCACCACTATCTCAGCGATTTCTCTCATGGTTTGAGCCAGACAACGTAGGCCTACTGCCTGGTAACCATCGTCGTTACTAAGAAGAATTCTCATGCGAGTATTTCAATTGCCTATGGTCAGCAGACTAGTCTACTTGGTTAAAAACGCTCTCGATGTACTACCACTTTGGCCTTGGCCTTAAGATCCGTAACCAAGTCCGTAAAGCTTTGCTCTCCCATCGCTTTAGTCAAACGCTGTCTAGCTTCGTCATGTGCCTCACGGGAAACAGCCGTCGGATCTCCTTCCTTGACTCCAAGGATTTGTACCACGGCGAAATCTCCATTAGATAAGACAAAACCAGTATAACTTGGTTGAGTAGCAGAGACTGGTCGAGATACACGGAAAGCGACCGTCGCCAATTCTGGTGCTAATCCCGAGGCTTGGCGTCCAACCCAACCTAGTCGTTGCCAAGAAAGCTTGGCTTGTTCCGCCATCTTGATTGAATCTCCGCCTGCGCGTAACTCCTTGAGAATGGTTTCTCCGAGAGCTTTAGCACGTTCTCGGGCATGATTTTGTCGTACCACGGCAGTAACCGTTTCACGGACTTCATCCAAGGATTGATGGCGCGCAAGTTGGTGGTTCGTAACCCGTAAAACTACCAGACGATTTCCCGTAAGATCGATAGGTTCACTATTATTACTACGGATTAAAACATCCTCGCTAAAGGCCGCTGCAACAATTTTTGGATTAGCCGCAATATCAGCGCCACCATTTCTAGTAAAAGGCCCAACTGTTTGTATCGTGAGTCCCATTTGTGTCGCACTTGGTTCAAGACTGTCTGGATGCTCGTAGGAAAGATTGGCCAAGGTCTCTGAACGCTCGAAGAATTGTTTTTCGGCTTGGATACGGCGAAATTCTTGCAACACTGAGGCCCGTGCCTCGGCAAAGCTCTGATCATGAGCCGGTTCAATACCAGTAAGCTTAATGATATGAAAACCAAAAGAGGTACGAACGGCGTCACTGATCTCGCCGTCTTTCATCGAGAATACGCGTTCTTCAAACGGTTTGACCATCGCACCACGGCCGAAGAAGCCTAAATCACCACCCTGAGATGCTGATCCCGGGTCTTGGGAGTGACTCCGAGCAAGCTCCTCGAAGGAAGCCCCCGAAATTAATTGATGTTTTAACTCTTCCAATTTGGCTTGAGCAGTGTTTACCGTCGCAGGATCGGCTTTTTCGTCAAGCGTTATTAAAATATGGCTGGCTCTGCGGCGCTCTTCTTGGTGGTAATTAGCGCGGGTCTCTTCGTAAAGAGACTGTAGCGCCTCATCCGTGGCCTCAATATGAGAGGCCAAAGTCTCCGCCGTAAGTTCTAGGTAAGCTATGGTTACCTGCTCTGGCACCTGATATGAGTCTTGATTTTCATCATAATAACGTCGCGTTTCATCCTCGGAGATGGTTACTTCATCGAGAAAATGAGAGGCGGGTATAGTTAAATAGTTAATATCACGGGTTTGTCCTTCCAGACGCAAATGATTGTCTAGCTGTTTGGGAGTCAGAAAGGCAGTATTGACAACACCACTATAGAATTGCTGACCAACCAGGGTAGAACGTGTCCGCTGCTCAAAATTTGGTGGCGTCATTCCTTGGTTGCGCAATATTTGTTCATAACGGTCCTTGGAAAAGTGGCCATTAACCTGAAAGGCATCAATGGCGTTGATTTGAGTGGCGAGCAAGGCATCTCCAATCCGCATTCCAAGGTCACGTGCTGCGTTGGTCAACACAATGCGTTCAATTAAATCGTTAACTACTTGTTGCTTAATACGTTCATCAGTAAAGCTGGACTGATCCATCGAATTACCGAGAACGGAGCGCAGATGTTCACGTTGTTGCTGATAGGCAAATTGAAATTCACGTAAACCTACTTCAGTATCATCTACCTGAAGGACAGGTAGATTGGGATCGGCAGTAAAAAAATTTTGTATCCCCCAGACAGCAAATACTACAATAATTAAACTGATAATAATCCAAGCAATCCAACCTTGGGCGCGTTCACGGATGGAGGTGAGCATAGTCGTAATGAAATATTTACAATGAGGATTAAAAACAAAAAGGGCGCTCCCTTATCGAGACGCGCCCTATTATTAAGATGGCGGAGTGGACGGGACTCGAACCCGCGACCCCCGACGTGACAGGCCGGTATTCTAACCAACTGAACTACCACTCCGATGAAATAGTACCATCCGCTGATGGGTGTTGAGGGGTTCGAACCCCCGACTTTCGCCTTGTAAGGGCGACGCTCTCCCAACTGAGCTAAACACCCCAAAGAGGCGCTATTTTATCCTCTCCTTTAGCGTTTTACCAGGCTTAAATCCTACCGTCTTGCTGGCTTTAATCTCTAATATTTCTCCAGTACGCGGGTTACGTCCCGAACGACCCGCACGCTCGCGAACCGAAAAAGTCCCAAATCCAATAAGAGTTACACTTTCTCCCTCTTGAAGGGACTCAGCTACTGCCTCTACTAAGGCATCTACCGCCTTCCCGGCTGACGCCTTGGAAAGGTCCGCCTTTTCGGCAACCTTATCGACTAATTCTGATTTATTCATGTTCATCCCCTCATAGTACCACAGTGACTCGGTTCCATTAACCGGTATCATCATTTGTTATCATGGATTAGGTTGCTTTGAGCTGTGCATCAAGGTTTATACCAACTAACGAAAACCCGTGTCAATAACAGGATCCAAAATTCTCCTCCATAAAATGAAAAAGCCTATCATGGCTTCAATGTTGTTTGGTTGCCGTTATTTAGCAATTATTTCACTTTTTTGGTAATACCTAAATGTTTATCCTGCTATTTCAATGCGGACGGATAATGCTATTCGGTTCTTGAATCGATAATTTTTCCCCTATGGTAGCCACCATTGCTGGCTCATCGATGTGATAAGGTTCTGGGAGCCGTTCTAAGGCTATTAGCAATACTTCATCGATCCAGCACACCGGCCGGATATCCAAATTTTGTTTAATATTAGCGGGAATGTCTACTAAATCTTGACGATTTTCATCTGGGATAAGAACAATCTCGATTCCCCCTCGATGAGCAGCTAGTAGCTTTTCCTTGAGGCCACCAATAGGTAATACCCGACCCCGCAGAGTAATTTCACCGGTCATTGCTACGTTGGCACGTACTGGAATAGTGGTCAAAGCCGACACCAAGGCCGTACACATTCCAATACCGGCACTGGGGCCATCCTTCGGTGTCGCACCTTCTGGTACATGTACATGAAAATCGTGTTTCTGGTAAAACTCCGCATCTAGGCCTAAACTCATTGAACGACTACGAACTACACTCACCGCAGCTTGAACTGATTCCTGCATTACATCACCGATCTTGCCGGTTATGGTAAGAGTGCCTTTACCTGGTAGTACCGTAGCCTCAATTGTAAGCAGTTCACCGCCCATTTCCGTCCACGCCAAGCCAGTGACCTGACCTACCTGGTTATGGTCCTCGGCGCGACCATAACGAAATTTTTTGACTTCCAAAAATTTTTCTAAATTACGCGAACTGATCAAAGTTTTTTTATCGTGGCTACGCAACAAATTGTCCTTAACCACCTTACGAAAAATTTTAGAAATCTCACGTTCTAAATTTCGTACTCCTGCCTCTCTTGTATAGTAGCGAACGATGTCTAGCAACGCCGTCTCGCTAATCGATAACTCTTTTCTCTTGACTCCATTAACATTTATCTGCTTAGGAATGAGGTAGCGTTGAGCAATATTAACTTTTTCATCTTCCGTGTAGCCAGATAACCGGATAACTTCCATACGATCTAATAAAGGCGGTGGAATATTAAGAGTATTCGCTGTGGCGACAAACATAACGTCAGATAGATCATAATCTACCTCCAGATAGTGATCATTAAAAGTATGATTTTGTTCTGGATCCAGCACTTCAAGTAAGGCAGATGACGGGTCACCACGAAAATCCATCGACATTTTATCTATTTCATCTAGGAGAAACAATGGATTGCGAGTTCCTATCTTGGTCAATTTTTGGATAATTTTGCCTGGTAGAGCGCCAATATAGGTACGCCGATGACCACGAATCTCTGCTTCGTCGCGAACCCCACCTAACGCCATACGAATGAATTTACGATTGGTAGCGCGGGCGATGGATTGGCCCAATGAAGTTTTTCCTACTCCTGGCGGACCCACTAAACACAAAACAGGTCCTTTCAGTTTACGCACGCGCTGTTGAACAGCAAGATATTCAAGGATACGTTCCTTAACTTTATCCAAGCCGTAGTGATCGGCCTCCAAAATTTTTTCCGCTGCGACGAGATCATTGCTTACCTTGGTGCGTTTTTTCCATGGTACATTCACTAACCAATCAATGTAATTACGGACCACCGTAGCCTCAGCAGACATTGGTGCCATCATTTTAAGTTTATTGAGTTCAGAAATAGCTTTAGTTTTAATTTCCTTGGACATTCCCGCTTTTTCGATTTTACGGGCAAGATCATCGATCTCATTGGGAGTATCTTCCAACTCTCCTAATTCCTTTTGGATCGCTTTCATCTGTTCATTCAAGTAATACTCGCGCTGGCTCTTTTCCATTTGACGTTTGACGCGGCCACGAATGCGTTTTTCCACTTGAAGTAAGTCAATTTCGGATTCAAGTAGCCCAATAAGATGTTCTAAACGTGCATGCTCTTCCTCGATCTCCAGAATATTTTGTTTTTCCTCAATCTTGAGGGACATATGCGCTGCGATGGTATCGGCTAAACGCCCCGGATCGTCAATTCCAGCCAAGGATGACAAGATCTCGGGTGGTACCCGTTTATTGAGCTTAACATACTGGTCAAATTGAGAAAGTAATGAACGTGTAAGCACTTCAGCTTCACGCTCATCGATAACTACCCCACCAAATAACCCAATTTGAGCGGCAAAAAAATCTTCTGTACGCACGAATTTTAGAATCCGTGCACGACGCGATCCTTCTACTAAAACTTTAACTGTCCCGTCTGGAAGTTTAAGAAGCTGAAGAATATAAGAAAGTGTACCCACCAGATAGATATCTTCAAGTACCGGCTCATCCATCGCAGCACTTTTTTGGGCTACCAAAAGAACTTGCTTGCCCCCTTCCATAGCAGCAGCTAATGCTCGTATGGATTTTTCACGTCCGACAAACAGGGGAATGACCATATGAGGATAGACTACGACGTCGCGTAATGGTAGGACTGGGATTACCAAGGTTGGTGCGACGGGAAGCTTGGCGTTTTCGTCTTTCTGCGACATCGTTGATATACCTTAGTACCTTATAATTAATTTCGAAATTTTTGGATTATCACCAAATGCCCGCGAGAAACCCTCGGCTTTAGCCGGGCAGGGAGGAAAGCGGGCGGTTTTCAGAATTAGGAGCCGGTC